>DNCF01000160.1 GCA_003484545.1 Massilia sp.
GCAGGCACTGGCGGTACCAATCGGACGAGCGCAGCACTTCGGGCGGCGCGCCGTAGACGTTGGGATAGGGCGCGGCGGCGGCCGCCTCCGCGGCCAGGAGCAGGGCCAGCAGCAGTGGCCGGATCGCATGGGGCATCGCGTTCTCCTAAGAAAGTTTCCGTTCGGAAGCTTCAACGCTACCGCGAGCGTCCACCGGCTGTGGTGACGTGGCGCAATTCGAAGGTTTCCCGCCGTGCACGGCGCCAAACTGCAAGCGTGTGCCTGCATTTGCTGCCGTGCAGCACGCAGACTGGCCCAGACCTTGTTTCGGCTGTTTTTCGCCTGCAAAAACAAGCATTGTGTCGCGCCTTGTGCAAGCGTCCGTAACAGTCTTTTACACCTCTTTCCCAAAAAATAGATTGTCTGCATGCAAGAGAATCAAGACCTCATGCAGCCCTGTTAACAGTTGAATTTTCGACTGTGAACGCGACGCAACGTGCATAAATTTTTTCCGCGTGGAAAATGAAAAATCGCGTGGAGATGCGTAAAATTGCCTCCCATCAGCTTCCTGACGCCAACTTATTTTTCGGTTGGCGTTTGTTTTTTCTGCCCCAGTTGGCAGTCAGTCACGAACGGCAGAGCAGTAAAAAATATTTCTTCCGGACGGAAACTTTTCTGTCCAGAACGAACTCTTAGGAAACACCTGCTAAGACAGGCTCTTACAAATCGACTCATACCAAATGCAAAACACTGTTCCAGCTGTTACCGCTCCGATCACCGCTACTGTCGCCGTCTCGCGCCGCAGCAAAGTTTTCGCGCAAGTGCAACAACTCTCGCTGCCGGTGATGTTCACCCTGTTCGGCGTGATCATGGGGTCGTGGGCCGGCCGCATCCCGGCCATGGCCGCGCGCCTGAACATTTCGCATTCGTCCCTGTCGATGGTGCTGCTGTGCGGCGGTATCGGCGCCCTGCTGTCGTTCCCGGTCTCGTCTTTCCTGATGGGCCGCTTCGGCGCCCGCAGGACCATGCTGTACTCGGGCCTGGCCCTGCTGGCCGTGCTGGTCTCGATCGGCATTGCCCCGACCGTCCCGGCCGTGATGGGCGCCGTGCTGATGCTCGGCATTACCGCCAGCACCTATGACGTCGCCATGAACGCCGCCGCGAGCAAGCGCGAAAAGGCCACCGGCAAGTCGGAAATGTCGATGCTGCACGGCCTGGCCTGCGCCGGCGGCCTGGCCGGCGCCACCCTGGGTAGCGTCATGGCCGGCATGAAGGTCGCCCCGGCGATTCACTTCATGATGGTGGCCGGTCCCCTGGCCGCGGTCCTGTGGGCTGCTTCGCAGGTCCTGAACGTCTCGGACGAAGCCGAAAAGGTCGAGAAGAAGAAATTCGCCCTGCCGCGCGGTCCGCTGGCACTGCTGGGCCTGCTGGGCTTCCTGGGCTCGATGTCGGAAGGCTCGATCGCCGACTGGAGCGGCGTGTTCCTGAAAGAGCACTTCAATGCCACCGACGGCCTGGCGCCGCTGGCCCTGTCCTGCTTCTCGGTCATGATGCTGCTGTCGCGCCTGGTCGGCGACAAGCTGAAGGCCCGCTTCGGCGCCCAGCGCCTGGTGACCATCGGCGCCGTCGTCTCCGCCCTGGGCCTGTTCTTCGCGGTGCTGGCGCCGAGCGCCCACGCCGCACTGGGTGGCTTCGCGGTCGCCGGCCTGGGCCTGTCGCTGCTGTTCCCGTTCGTGTTCAGCGCCGCCGGCGCCCAGGGCCCGATCGCCCTGGCAGGCGTGGCCAGCATGGCCTACAGCGGCACCCTGATGGGTCCGCCGGTGATCGGCGCCATCGCCAGCCACGTCGGCATGCAGATGGCCATCGGCTACGTCGGCATCCTGTCGATCGTGATCGCGCTGGTTGCTAGCCGCACCAAGCTGCTCAAATAATCTCGCACGCTCGTTAATTAGCGGCGCCGGTCACTCGACCGGCGCTGCGTCTTTCAGCCACTGCCGTGGCGACACTCCCACCATCGTCGTGAACGCCCGCGTGAATGCGGGCGCGCTCGTATAGCCGGCCTCGGCACTGACCACCTTCACCGGCAAGCCCTTGCGCAGCAGGTTCTGCGCCAGCCCGATGCGCCAGCGCGTCAGGTATTCGCCGGGCGGCATGCCCACCACGTTGCGGAAGTGCTCGGTGAAACGGGCACGCGACATGCAGGCCAGGCGCGCCAGCGATGCCAGCTGCCAGGGTTCCTGCGGCCGCTCGTGGATCGCGGCCAGGGCCAGCGACAACTGGCGGTCGGCCAGCCCGGCCAGCAGGCCCACCGACAGTTCTCCCTGCTCGAATTCGCGGCGCAGCATCTGGATCATCAGCACGTCGCACAGGCGGTCGAGGATCACGTCGCGCCCCTGGTTCGGGCAGGATGCTTCGGTGAACAGCAGATCGAGCGTCTGGCGCAGCGCGTCCATGCCGGCCAGCGGCTGGTACAGGCATTCGGGCAGGGCGCGCGCCAGCGGATTGGCGCCGCCGTCCTCGAAGCGGATGTGGGCGCACAGCAGGGTGGCGCTGGCGCCGTCCGGGACTTCCAGCGTGTGGGCGCTGCCGCGCGGGTAGAACACCATGGCCGGCTCGTCCACGCGCAGCGGCGCGGCGCCGTCGCGCCGGAAGACCACGGGTCCGGAGCGCACCAGGTGCAGTTGTCCGGAAGTGTCGTCGTGGGGGAAGGCGTTGGCGTCGCAGTAGACGCCATTGAAAAATACCTGCGCGCGAAAGGAATAGCGGCCGACCAGCGAGGAGATCTTGTCCATAAGCTCCGATTTGACGATTTTGCTGGTCTATTCTGGACGATCTGCAAAGTTTTGAGAAGCGAATCGTGTGTTATGTGCCAAACGAAGCGCGCCGCCGCCCTGATACCGCGGCGGCGGACCTCGTTATTCGCGCTTTTTGACGATGCCGCGCTAGGCGTCCGGCCACAGGCTGCGGTGCAGGTCGGCCACCTGTTCCGGCGGCAGGCGCGGCACGCGCGCCGTCGTGAGCAGGCCGTTCTGCTCGTGCTCGACGTCGGTCAGCTGGGTGTAGCACAGCCCGGCCAGGAAGGGCAGCGAGGCCAGGCCCTGCATCAGCGTGCGGTAGCGCTGCGCCAGCTCGTCCTCGTTGCGCACGTTGCCGTAGTGGTCGTACAGGCGGTCGCGGCGGCGCTCCGGTCCTTCCGGCACCAGCAGGTAGCCGCCGACTTCGGAAAACACGATCGGCTGGCCACGGTACTGGGCGCCGGCCAGGAACAGTTCGCGTGCCTTGTGCCAGCCCGTTTCCGGCGGCAGCCCGGTGAGCAGGGTGCTGGCGTAGCGTTCCAGCAGCTTCTCGACCGGGTGCGAGTAATCGTGGATGGTGCAGATGTCGGTCACATCCGTGTGCTGCCAGCCGTCGTTGTCGATCACCGGGCGCGTCGGGTCGACCAGCCGCGTGCGCGCCACCATCCGTTCGAGGAAATCGTGCTGGTGCGGGTGGCGCGTCAGTTCGGGGAAGCCGAAGCTCTCGACCACCGGCACCCAGGCCACGATCGAGGGGTGGTTGGCGTCGCGCACGACGGCGCGCAGCCACTCCAGTTCGAGCCGCTCTTCCGACTCCTCGGACCAGGAGCGCGCGTTCGGCATCTCTTCCCATACCATCAGGCCCAGCACGTCGCACCAGTAGAGCCAGCGCTCGTGCTCGATCTTCTGGTGCTTGCGCACGCCGTTGAAGCCGAAGCGCTTGGCCCATTCGACGTCGGCGCGCAGCGCCTCGTCCGAGGGCGCGGCGAGCAGGGTGTCGGGCCAGTAGCCCTGGTCGAGCGCCATCAGGAGGAAGGTGCGCTTGCCGTTCAGGTGGAAGAAGCCATCCTTCAGCTCGATCGAGCGCAGGCCGGTATAGGCCTCGACGCTGTCGACCGGCTGGCCGCGGTGCAGCAGGCGTACGCGCAGCTTGTACAGGTGCGGCGCGTTGGGCGACCAGGCCTGCGGGTCGGGCACCAGGGTGCGCAGGTCGAGGCTGGCGCCGCGGCTGCTGGCGCGCGCCTGGGCGCAGACCGTTTCCGAATCGAGCCCGTCCAGCACGTCGAGCTCGGCTTCCCAGTCGCTGGCCGGGCCGTGCAGGTGCACCGTCAGCGCCAGCCTGCCGTCCGGATGGGATTCGGTGATGCGCAGGTGGTCGATGCGCAGCGCCGGCACCGGCTCGAGCCAGACGTTCTGCCAGATGCCGCTGGTGCAGTAGTAGTAGATCCGCACCGGCGTGCCCGAGGACGACTGCTTGCCGCGCGGCTGGTAGGGATCCTGGCGGTCCTCGACGCGTACCGTGACGCGGTTGGCGCCGCTTTTCAGGTAGGGCGCGATGTCGAACGAGAAGGGCACGTGGCCGCCGCGGTTGCGGCCGGCGACGCGGCCGTTGACCCAGACGTCGGCGCGGTAGTCGACCGCGCCGAAGTGCAGCAGCAGGGAACCGTAGTCCCAGCCGGCGGGCACCTCGAAGCTGCGGCTGTACCACATGACCTCGTGGATGTCGCGGCTGCCGATGCCGGAAGCGTTCGATTGGTAGGGGAAGGGCGTCAGGATCCGCTGGGGCAGTGCGCGTCCGTCGAACCAGCGCTCGGCCATGCCGGCGTTGGCGTCGTCGAAGGCGAACTCCCACCAGCCGTCGAGACTTGCCCACTGCTGGCGCACCATCTGCGGGCGCGGATGATGGGCACGGGGGTCTTCGAAAGTGCGCATGATGGGGATACAACCATGGTGGGGGGAAGGGGACTGCATATTGTTTTGCGCTCGCTTAAAGTACACCCCAAGGCCGCAGAACTTTCAAGTCCCCCTTGGCCTCCAAGGATGAGCCGAGCAAGGGCTCGCACGACGGAGGCGGCGATGGCACACAGGCTCGATGTACCCTCGATCATCGAATATCATGACGCTATCTTGCGCCTGCCCGCAGGGGGGCGCGGGGTGCCTGTCGCGGTGGACGGCGCCTGGCCCGCGATCGCGGCGAACCACGAATTTAATGTGCTGCTGTGGCGAGAAGAAGACAAGGCCCGCCGGCGCGACGTCCCCGCAACCGAAATCGCCGCCAACAAGCGCCACATCGACCGCTATAACCAGCAGCGCAACGACGCCGTCGAAGCCATCGACGAAGCCATCCTGGCGGCGCTGGTCACGGTGGCGCCGGCGGCCGACGCCTGGCTGTCGAGCGAAACCGCCGGCGCCATGATCGACCGCCTGTCGATCCTCGCGCTGAAGGTCCACCACATGGACGCCCAGACGCGGCGCCTGGACGCCGGCAGCGCCCACGTGCAAGCCTGCGGCGTCCGCCTGCAGCGCCTGCGGCAGC
>DNCF01000501.1:0-575 GCA_003484545.1 Massilia sp.
TCCTGGCGGCCCACCCGGCGGTGGCCCAGGTGGCGGTGGTCGGGGTGGCCGACGAACGCATGGGCGAAGTCGGCTGCGCCTGCGTGATCGCGCGCGAGGGCGCCGCGCTCGACGGCGCCGAACTGGTCGCCTGGTCGCGCCGCAACATGGCCAACTACAAGGTGCCGCGCTACGTGCTGGCCTTCGACGCCTTCCCGCTGAATGCATCGAACAAGATCGTCAAGCGCGAACTGGCGCGCATCGCCAGCGCGCGCCTGGCCTCAGCCGACCGTTAGTCTCATCGGACGATGGTGGGTCGGGCGCTTGCCGCTACTCTGAATGAGGCGGATCGCCCGGCGCGATCGGCCTGACAATCAATCCAACAGGAGACACAGGACAATGAAACTCAAGGGAAAAGTGGCGCTGGTGACCGGCGCCGGACAAGGCATGGGACGCTCGATCGCGCGCCTGTTCGTGGAAGAGGGTGCGATCGTGGTCGCGCTCGACCTGAACCTGGAGGCGGTCGAGGAAACGATCGGCGTCAACAATCCCGAAGGCACCTCGATGGCGCGCAGCGTCAACGTCACCGACAGCGC
>DNCF01000501.1:742-3233 GCA_003484545.1 Massilia sp.
TCAACGTCACCGACAGCGCCGCCGTGCGCGCCGTGTTCGACGAAGCGGTGGCCAGGTACGGCCGCATCGACGTGGTCGTCAACAGCGCCGGCATCGGTTCGCTCGACACCCTGGCCGAGACGCCGGACGAGAACTGGGCGCGCGTGATCGGGGTCAACCTGACCGGCACCTTCTACTGCGTGCGCGAGGCGGTGCGCACCATGCAGGCGAGCGCCACGCGCGGCTCGGTGATCAACATCTCGAGCTCGTCGGCGATCAACGGCGAAGGGCCTTCGCACTACTGCGCCTCGAAGGCCGGCGTGATGGGCCTGACCCGCAGCGCCGCCAAGGAGGTCGCCGCCAGCGGCATCCGCGTCAACACCATCCTGCCGGGCCCGACCCGCACGCCGATGATGGCCGGCATCCCGGACGAGTGGGCCGAGGCCATCGTCAAGGCGGTGCCGCTGGGCCGCATGGGCGAGCCGGAAGAGATCGCCCGCGCGGCGCTGTTCCTGGCAAGCGAGGACAGCAGCTTCATGACCGGCCAGAACGTGGCGGTCAACGGCGGCATGGCATTCATCTGAGGAGCGCTCCATGACATCTGCAACGTCCAAACAAGCGACAGCGGCGAAGCGTCTCGAAGGCAAGGTCGCCTTCGTCTCGGGCGGCGGCACCGGCATCGGCAAGGCGACGGCGATCCGCCTCGCCGCGGAAGGGGCGACCGTCGTCATCTGCGGGCGCCGCAAGGGCCTGCTCGACGAGGTGGTGGCGCAGATCGAACACGCCGGCGGGAGGGCCGAGGCGGTGCAGGCCGACGTCGGCGACGAGGCGCAGTACGTGGCGGCGATCGAAGACGCTGCGGCTCGCCACGGCCGCTTCGACATCCTGGTCAACAATGCGATGGCCTACACCTGGGGCGCGATCGACGCCATCTCGACCGAGGACTGGCGCGCCAATTTCACGACCTCGGTCGACGGCACCTTCTGGGGCACGCGCAGCGCCATCAAGCTGATGAAGGAAAGCGGCGGCTCGATCATCAACCTGTCCTCGATCTGCGGCACCCTCGGCTCGCCCTGGATGGCCGGCTATTCGGCGGCCAAGGCGGCCGTCATCAACTTCTCGCGGGTGGCGGCGGTCGAGGGCGCGCCGCACAACATCCGGGTCAACGTGATCGTTCCGGCCGTGGTCGAAACGCCGGGGACCGCGGGCATGCTGACCGACGAGAAGGCACGCCGCAACACCGAGAAACTGATCCCGATGGGACGGGTCGGCCAGCCGGAAGAAGTCGCTAACGCGATCCTGTTCCTGGCCAGCGACGAATCCTCGTACGTGACGGGCGCCGCGATTCCGGTCGACGGCGGCCGCTCGGCGGTCCTGGTCACGGCGCTCGAATAGGACGATGATGAATCCAGACTCAGCTGAAACGCGTCTCGAAGCCCGCATCGAGCGCCTCGAGTCGCTCGATGCCATCCGCCAGCTGGCCGCCCGCTACGCGCTGTCGCTCGACATGCGCGACATGGACGCCCACGTCAACCTGTTCGCACCCGACATCCGGGTCGGCAAGGACAAGGTCGGGCGCGCCCACTTCAAGGCCTGGCAGGACGAGACCCTGCGCGAGCAGTTCACCGGCACGTCCCACCATCTGGGCCAGCATATCATCGAGTTCAGGGACCGCGACCATGCCACCGGCGTGGTCTATTCCAAGAACGAGCACGAGTGCGGCGCCGAATGGGTGATCATGCAAATGCTCTACTGGGACGACTACGAGCGCATCGACGGCGCCTGGTATTTCCGCCGGCGCCTGCCTTGCTACTGGTATGCGACCGACCTGAACAAGCCGCCGATCGGCGACATGAAGATGCGCTGGCCGGGGCGCGCTCCCTACCCGGGCACCTTCCACGAGCTGTTCCCGTCCTGGAAGGAATTCTGGGCGGAGCGGCCCGGCAAGGACAGCCTGCCGGAGGTGGCGCCGCCGGCGCCGCTGGAGCAATTCCTCGACACCATGCGCCGCGGCACCCCCGCGCCACGCATCCGGGTGCGTTGAAAGGATGGCAATGACAGAGTGTTTGTTCCAACCGGCGACCCTGGGCGAGCTGCGCCTGTCGAACCGGATCGTGATGGCGCCGATGACGCGCAACCGCGCCGCGCCGAACGGCGACCCGACCGATATCATGGTCAAGTACTATGCCGAGCGCGCCGACGCCGGCCTGATCGTCGCCGAGGGCAGCTGGCCGAGCCCGGCCGGCCAGGCCTATTGCCGCCAGCCGGGCATCGCGACCGATGCCCAGGTGGCGCTCTGGCGCCGCGTCACCGACGCGGTCCACGCCCGCGGCGGCCTGATCGTGCTGCAGATCATGCATGGCGGGCGCATCGGCAGCCGCCACATCAAGCCGGCCGGGGTCGAGACGGTGGCCCCGTCGGCGCTGCGCGCCGCCGGCGAGATCTATACCGACAGCGCCGGCATGCAGCCGCACGGCAATCAGCATGCCGTCAGCAAGATCGGAAGAGCGTC
>DNCF01000339.1 GCA_003484545.1 Massilia sp.
GACGCCCTGCTGTCGCGCTACGTCCCGCCGCTGCTGGACGGCGGCGCCGACACCCTGGTGCTGGGCTGCACCCATTACCCGCTGGTGCAGGCCTCGATCGAGAAGATCATCGCGCGCGCCACGGATCGTCATGTCACGCTGGTCGATACCGGCGAGGCCGTGGCGCGCCAGCTTGCGCGGCTGCTGGCCAACGCCGGCCTGGCGCGGACCGCGGATGGCGCCATCGCCCGTCTCGACGGCTACACCAGCGCCAGCGCCACCGCCCTGTCGGCGGCGTTCGCCAGCCTGCTCGGCCTCGATCCGCCGGTGCACGAGGTCGAATCCGGGCCGGGCGGAACAATGTTGATCGGACCGAACAATTAGATTTGCCAGTTTGCTCCGGAGTTTGTATAATCTTGTTCTGTCTTCGCAGCACTGAAGACAAAACGTAAGACAGTGGTGGCTGTAGCTCAGTTGGTAGAGTCCAGGATTGTGATTCCTGTTGTCGTGGGTTCGAGTCCCATCAGCCACCCCAAGAATTCAGCAGCAAAAACAAAGGGTTACACGCTTCCAGCTTGTAGCCCTTTTGTTTTTTTGGAAGATGAATTCCAAATTTTGGAAGATCACCACGAATTTTGTGAGGCGGAGCTTCACCCCTTCCATAAAGTTGCAAGCTGCTTTCGAGCAGCTTTTTTGCCTCTATTGATAAGTCCGAGGAACAGATGAAGGTTGTGCAGCAACTTGCCAAAGAGTTTTTTGGTCCGTTTTTTGGCGCTTTAGCTTGGGCAGCCTTTAATCACCAAGGTGACATTAAGCAAAGTTTTACACTCTTTGGTGGAACATTTTTCTTCATCTCATGGCTGACCGGGCAGTTCTTCCGTGTCAAAAAGCAAACGGCCACAGAAGGGTCCCTGCACGCTATTCGCAATGATGTGCAGGGTTTACTTAACGAACTTAAGGCGAAAACGGAAGACCTAGCAGGGCAGATCACAGGAGGGGAAAGCTTCGCGTATATCTTCAATCCACTCATCGTGGGCAGCGAAGCAAGAATCATGATCTCTCATGACGGAAAATACCCTCTCTTCGACGTGAGCGCTGGCGTCGCTGACGTCAGGGAATTAGACGAGAAAATAAAAACGATTGGACACGTTGAGGCTTTTCTTGCCGCACGAGTGCGCGTCCCGCTAATCGAAGTGCTCCTGCCTGGAATGACAAAAATCACCGATGCGAAGCTCAATCTAGGGCCATCCGGAGAAAAATCGTTCATCGCGCACATAAAGGCTCGCAACGGACTCGTGATTCAGCGGATGCGGTTTGTGCGCATCGATGGTACTTGGCGGTATGCGACTGTCGTACACAAAGCGGGCGAGCAGGATCCCTGCTATAAGTTTACCGACTCAGGGTTTCCGGTGAATAAGGATGGCGCAGTCAACTGGAGCAGCTTCGAGGCCAAATAGTTCATTTTATTCGGTTGCCCTCGCTGCTTTCGTCTTCCGCCTGTCGTACACCTGCTTCACCATCCGATCGCTGCTGTGCCCAGTAGCATTCGTGATCGTCTCGTCCCCCTCGTCTACCCTGTCTGTCACCGCTGCCGGCCGCATGTCCTTCAGCGTGAACCGCGCAAACTCGACGCCCTCTTCCGCTGCCTTCTTCGCCGCGTGCGCCATCAACCGCCGCAGATTCGTGTTCCAGCCGCTGGTCGTGTACGGCTGACCGTCGCTGTTGCCGAAAACATACAGGCTGGTGGTGCGCTGCAGGGATAGCGCCTCATCGATGACCGCGCGCAGCTCGATCGACCACTCGATCAGCTTGAACTTCTCGGCGCGGCCCTTCTTCCGCTTCCCGACCGCCATCTCCATGCCCCGGGCGGTGATTGCCTGGCGCGTGATGTGTCGCATCTCGTCCGGACGGCTGACCGTCAGGTAGGCCGCGCGCAGGCACAGCGCATTCACCAGGTACATACCACCGCGCTCCCGCGCCACGCGCATGACCAAGTCCAGCTCGGCCGGCGTGACATAACGCGTGTCCGGGCGAGTCTTGTTGTACTTGATATCGCGGCATGGGTTCAGCTCGAGCACGCCCTTGCGGCGCCCGAACTCCAGCACGGCCGACAGCAGCGCGACCTCCTTATTCGCCTTCGACGGCGCGCCTTCGGCGGCCCGGCCGTCCAGGTACTTATAGATGTGCACCGGCTTGATGAGCGCTGGCTTCACCTTGCCGAACGTGCGCAGGATTCGCGGTGCTTCGTATTTCTCGTTCTCGTTCAGGGTGCTGTCGGCCTTCCGGTCCTCGCTGTTCGCCGGCAGGCCGCGCTGCCAGGCGAAGTAGCGCCGGAACAGCGCCTCGGTCTCGCCACCCTCGACCGGCGCGCCGTTGAGCACGTTGGCGCGGTCGATCGCTTCGGCCCGGATCCGCGCAACGGCTGCCTTGTCGCTGGCGTCAGCGGTCAGTCGAAACGACCAGGTCCCGTCCGGCAGCTTGTAGCCATAGCTGACCTTGAACTTGCCGATCCGCTCATACAGGCGGAATGGCATGCCGTCGGGGGATTTTCTTCTTCCTATCATGTGGCCTCAAACATACTGAAATCAGGCTCGTCCGCCTGCTCTATCGCGGCGCCGGCGGGCGTGCTGCCCGCCATGCGCGCGTCATGGTACTCCCTGCTGACCTGGGGAAAGCCTCGGATGTTCGGCTCGAACGGCCAGTTGTTCCGGGTCAGGTAGCGCCGCATGCAGGCGAAGCTGGTAGGCGCACAGCCGATCAGCTCAGCCAGCTCGTCGGCGGTGAGGTAGCGACTCATGTGTCACCGCCTTCCTGCGCCGCGCTCTGCTGCAGCGCGAGGATCTCTTTCGCGCGGCGCGCCAGGTGGTTGCCGCTGACCATCTGGCCTTCGAACGTGGTCAGCTGAAGCAGTAGCGCGCGCACGGCGCCGGCGGCTTGGCCAGCGGCCGAGGTGCCAAAGCCTTCCGGCAGCAGCCCGCCGATCTCGATGGCGGTGCCGATCGCGATGAACTGCTGTGGGTTCGTGTGCGGTACCGGGATCACGCCGGCGGCGGACCGCTCCTGCGCCAGGTGCGCGCGGGCCGCGTCGACCAGCGGCTGCGTCGTGTCCCACTGCAGCGGCTCGCTCGGGTGCTGGTCTTCCTGGCGGCGGCCGGGGTTTTCGGTGTTGGTCATGATCATCCCCTCATCCTGTGCACGGTGACGCCGGTGATCCCGGGCGGCAGCTCCTGCGCCTTCTCCAGGAACGCGCTGCCTTTCTGCCCGGTGGCCTGCGCATACTTCACCTCGACGGCCGCCGTGTTCACCATCACCTGTGACAGGTCGCCGATGACCTTCGCCCGATCGACGTCGAGCGTTCCAGCCTTCACTCCTTCAATCGTGCTGAACAGCAGCTCTCGCAAATCATCGATGTTCTTCTTGGCCATGTTTCATCCTCTTGTTGATGTGTCGGGTGAGCACCGCGCGCAGCTGGATCACCTCGTTAAGTTCGGGCGGCAGGTTGTGCCGCGTGTTTCGCTTCATGTTCTCAGCCAGGCTGATGCACTCGACCCGGTCAATCGTGATCTCCTCGAGCACGTTGGTGCGCATGCCCGGCTTGAAGACCACGATGTGCTTCGGCGGTACCGGCCCGTTGGCTGCTACTCACACCAGCTCGTGCACGGCGCGCCAGCGCTTGCTGTTGTTGCCTGGAGCATTGCTCACCTTCTGCAGCAGCACCCCGCTTTTGTCGAACTTCGTGCTGCCGATCGGCAGCGTGTTGTGCGGCGCCTGGCCTGGCTTGAAGTGCGTGGCGCGGCAGGCTTCCTGCACGCCGGCGACGCCCTTGACGCCTTTGTTCCACGGCACCAGGCCCTTCTGGAAGCGGCTCGCGCGCGCTGGGTGGTCGGGGCGGTTCAGCTGGCGCGCCGATTCTTCCGCTATGAATTCCGCCGTCTTCTTCAGGCCCAGGCTGTTCGCCTTGCGGTAGACGGCCTGCAGGGGCTGGCCAAGCATGAAAGCGATGTCTTCGGTCTTGAAGCTCGGGTAGAGCCGGCGCAGGCTTTCGATCTGCTCGTCCGTCCAGACCGCCTTTGGTGCGTTGATGCCGCGGGACTTCGTCATGCTGATCTCCAGCTGCAGCCCGGCGGCTCGCAGTAGGCCTGCACCTGGTCGCCCTCGCAGATCCGCATCGATGTCTTCTCAGCGCCGGCCGCCTGCAGGAGCGCCGCGCTGGCGGCTTCGACCTCTGCCTTGCGGCTCGGGTCGAAGATGACGACATTGCGCCAGGCGCCTGAATCCTTGATTTGCAGTTTCATGTTGCACCTCCCGGGACGCGCAGCGCATCGAGCGACTTGCCGCTCTGGATCCACTCGGTAACCCACCGCGGCGGTTTGCCGCGGCCGGTCCAGGCCATTGCCGGCTGCTCCGGATGGCGATAGCAGACTTCCGGTCGGCCATTCTTCACCGCCGGCAGGTAGACCGGCTGCGGCGCAGGCCTCGGCGGCCCATCAAACAGCGACATCTGGTTCACGAAGCACCTCCCGGCGCCGGCGGCATGTGCATCCAGTGGGTGACGCGGGCGCCAGTGATCGGCACCGCATCGAGGTGGCGCCAGATATCGCCATCGCGCCAGCCAGGCCAGACTTCGGCATCGTTCAGCGCGACCAGCACCAGGGTGTCGTCGTCCGGCAGCGCCGCCGCTGCATCGGTCCATTCGAGCGTCAGCGCTGCCATGATCAGGCCGCCTTACGCATATTGTCCGGGAACAGGTCGTCGGCGGTCTTCGCCTCCGGCGGCGTCAGCACCAGGTCGATGTCGCGCTGGATGAATTCGCACAGCTTGCCGACGTCTTCGGCGTCCGGGTGCGCGATGACGCGGAAGGTGATCGCCACCGAGCCGCCGTTCATGGCCTCGAACGCGAAGTGGTCGAGCTTCACGTCGTGCAACACGATGTTGCTGTCGCCGCCCATGCCGTAATCCACCTCCGCGGTGTAGCCGGTGCCCTCCCAATCCCACTTGATGGCGCCCATCTTCGGGTAGCGCAGCGCCGTCAGACCGTCGCCCTCGGTCACCTGGTCGACCAGGTCGGGGTTCTCGTCCTTCTTGAACAGGTGCTGGCGCAGCTCATGGTGGAAGTGGATCAGCGCTGTGCTCGGGCAAATGGCCTCGATCTTCAGGTCAAGCGCGGGCTTCGTGTCGTCGCCATGCTTCTCCGCGCGCGGGTTCAGGTTGGCAAGCTTTACGGTCTGGTTGAGGTCGAACATGGGTTACATCTCCTGGTCCTGGTTGTGTTGGTGGTTGGGGTTCTGGTTCTGCTGGTATTTCAGATAGGCGCGCCGGAT
>DNCF01000426.1 GCA_003484545.1 Massilia sp.
GGCGCGGCCAGCGCGGTTGCCTGGGCGGGGGCGCCGCGCTGGCCGGGGTTTGCGGGGTAGGGTTGTTGTCGGCGTCCATCAGAACGTAAATCCAAGTGAAAAGTGCAGGCGTGCTTTCTTGACCGCGTGGCCGTAGGCGACGTCGACGTTGATCGGGCCGACCGGGCTGCGCCAGCGCGCGCCGATGCCGTAGCCCGATTTCGGGTGCAGGTCGCCGAACTTGTCGGCGGCATTGCCGACGTCGTAGAACACGGCCACGCCCCAGGGCGGACGGAACCAGTACTGGTATTCGACGCTGGCGGTGGCCAGGTAGCGCGCGCCGACGATGGCGTCGCCTTCGCGCACGCCGAGTTCCTGGTAACCGTAGCCGCGCACCGACTGGTCGCCGCCGGCGCGGAACAGGAAGCTGCTCGGCACGCCTTCCTTGTCCTTCGAGAACACGCCGCCGAGTTCGCCGCGCAGGACCAGGCTGCCGCTCTCGCCGGCCGGACGGTAATAGATGCCGCGGGTATAGGCGCGGATGAATTTCTCGTCCGTGAACAAGGGCAGGGGCGCCACGCCGACCTGCCAGTTCAGGGCGTAGCCGCGGGTCGGCAGGATCAGGCTGTCGAGCTTGCGCCGGGTGACGCTGTAGGTCAGCGGCAGGCTCTTGCTGTAGCTGGTGTCGACGCCTTCGACCTGGCGTTTCTCGGCCAGCACCTCGAGCGTCAGGCTGCGCTCGAGCTCGGGCGTGCCCCAGGCGCGGCGCGCGGAAGCACTGATGGTGGTGGTGATTTCGCCGCGCACGTCCTCGCGCTCGACGCCGCCGCCGACGCTGTCGTTGTAGCCGTCGGGCGTGGTCGGCCAGTAGAAGTCGACGCGCGCGTTCTGGCGCTTCTGTTCGTAGATGAAGTCGCTCTTCATGCGCTTGCCGAACACGCTCAGGTCGTCGTAGCTCAACTGGGCGCGGGCGCCGGTGTTGGTCGAGAAACCGAGGCCGACCTCGACGTTCTTCTGCTTGTTCTCGGTGACGCGCACCAGCACCGGCAGCACGGTCGGGCCCGGCGTCGGCGGCTTCACGCCGGTGGCGGCCTGGCCCGGGACGGCCGGCGCATTCGGATCGACCTCCGGCGCGTCTGGCGTATCGTCGCTTTCTTCCTTCATCTCCTGCAGCTCGGCGGCGAGCACGGCGCGCATGTCGGCGCTCACTTCGACAGTCGAGAAATAGCCCGTCTCCTGCAGGCGAGCCTGCAGCGCCTGCAGCGCCGCTTCGCTGTATTCGTCGCCCGGCTTGATCTTGTTCAGGTTGGTGATGACGCTGGCCGGATAACGCTTCAGGCCGCGGATGCGCAGCGCGCCGAAGCGCATTTCCGGGCCGCTGTCGATGACCACGCGCAGCGAGGCGCGGCGCGTGTCGGGATCGACCGTGGCGCTGGTCTCGACCAGCTGGGCGCGCGGGAAGCGCGACGCCACCACTTCGCGCAGCAGGTCGCGCTTGGCGCCTTCCCAGTCGGCCTGGCGAAAGCGCGCGCCGACCGGCAGCGACCAGCGGTTGCGCAGCGCGGCCGCGTCGTAAGGCGCGCCGCCTTGCTCGAACGGAACAAAACCCTGCAGCACCAGGTCGATGTCGCTGACCACCACCGGTTCGCCCGGCTCGACGACGATGCGCGCCACCGGCGTCGCGCCGCTGGTGTCGAGCGTGGCCGTCACTTTCGGCGAGTAATAGCCTTCGGTGGCAATCAGGGTCTTGGCTTGCTCGGGTGCATCGCGCACCAGGCGCTGGAGCTGGTCGAGGTCGACGCGCGCATTGCCGCGCCAGCGCAGCAGGTCGAGGTTCTCTTCGAGCAGGTCGTCGAGTTCGCCAGGCGCATCGATGCGCACGTTGTAGTCGATGCCCTGGGCGAGCGCGGCCTGCGCGTTCAGGATCACGTACACGGACAGCACGATTTGTGCCAAAATCCGCAGTCGCCCTGGCGCCGTGTTGGTCTGGTGGGATGTTGCGAGAGCCATGTCTCTCCATTCAGTGTTAATGCTGAGGCCATCTTAACGGAATTGCAAAAACACTGGCGAACGTTTAACTCCTGGATTACCCCTTATGCACGCACCCGATACCGCGCTCGTCCTCTTCAGTGGCGGCCAAGATTCCACTACCTGCCTGGCCTGGGCTTTGCAACGTTATGCACGCGTCGAGACCATCGGTTTCGACTATGGCCAGCGCCACGCCATCGAGCTCGAGGTGCGTCCGGCGGTGCTGGAAAAGATGCGCGCGCTGTCGCCCGAGTGGAACGCGCGCCTGGGCGAGGATCACATGATCGATCTGTCGCTGATCGCGCGCATTTCCGATACGGCACTGACCAGCAACGTCGAGATCGCCATGCAGGCGGACGGCCTGCCGAACACGTTTGTTCCGGGCCGCAACCTGCTGTTCATGACGGTGGCGGCGACGGTGGCGTACCGGCGCGGCCTGAACGTGCTGGTGGGCGGCATGTGCGAGACCGATTTCTCGGGCTATCCGGATTGCCGCGACGACACGATGAAAGCCTTGCAGGTAGCGCTCAACCTGGGCATGGCGACGCGCCTGAAGGTCGAGACGCCGCTGATGTGGATCGACAAGAAGCAGACCTGGGAACTGGCGGAGCAGGCCGGCGGCCAGGCCCTGGTCGACCTGGTCCGCTTCGAGACCCACACCTGCTACCTGGGCGAGCGCGGCGCACGCCACGACTGGGGCTACGGTTGCGGCACCTGCCCGGCCTGCGCGCTGCGCGCCCGTGGCTACGAACAGTTCGCCGCCGAGAAGGCGGCGCGCGGAGAATAAAGAACGGCGCCGGGTGACGGCGCCGTTTTTTCATTCAAGGTTCAAGGGCAGGCGATCAGACCGCCGCCTCGCGCTGCATGCGGTTCCTGCGCGAGCGGTGCACCAGGTACCAGATCACGGCCAGCGGCAGCAGCAGGGGCAGGAAGAAGGGCACGATCGCCGCCGTCACCGCGAAGGCCGCCACCGCCAGCGCGCCGACCAGGACCACGCCGACACCAGCGAAGGCCACCGCCAGCACCGCTCCCACGACGATCGTCACCAGCACCCCGATGATCGTGCCGCCGGCCCCGAACAGCAGTGCCAGCGCGGCGCCCAGCGGGCCGCCGACCTCGTCGCCGTCGATGTGGAAGCTGGCGTCGCCGAAGGTGAACAGCAGATCCCACAGCAGCAGTGCGCACAGGATCAGGACGGCGTAGGGGACGATCTTTTTCATGATGTTTTCCTCGTGAAGTCAGGTGGTATGGCCCTACTGTAGGCCTGCGCCGGCCGCGGGGCCAGTCGCCTGCGACGATCTGCATTTTCGGCGGGCCGGAGCGCATCTGGGGGCGATGAACGTTGGCGCGCATCCGCCGCCTGCGTCCTTGCCGGCAGGGCTGGCTGCAAGCAGGCTTTCCGGAAAAACCCGATGTCTTTCTGACCTTGCAATGCGCGGCTCGCCACCTATACTGACAGCCTGCTTTTGTTGTAGGAGGGCTCCCATGCATCCTGTCGATACATCGATGACCTCGCCGCGCCTAGCGCACACTCCGCACCATCGGCACCATCGGCACCATCGCCGGGCCTGGGCGGGTGGCGGACCGAAGGGACCGCCATCGGCGCCGCCTACCATCCCGCCGATCATCATCAACCCATTCAATCGCGAAGCGCCGAAGCAGCCGAACATCGATCCGCTACGCACCCCCTTGCCGCCGCCGGTGCGTCCGCCGCGCCTGCCCGGCATGCGCATCCGGGCCGCGCATCTGTGCCGCGCACCTGAGTAGCTGCGGCGCGGCATCTCTATACCTGCTTGCCTGATTTCCTCTATGATCTTGTTTTGGGCACGAGCCCGGCAGATGGAAGCAGCAAGCAATGAATGACGATGTCAACGACCTGGAACCGGCGGACGACGATGCGCCGGTCCAGGAACCGCGCCTGTGGAAAGGCAACGGCTGGACCGCGCGCGTAATCAAGAACGAGGACGACGAGGGCTGGGCGGTCGCCATGTACAAGGATGGCGAACCGGAGCCGGCGCTGGTCGGCCCCTGGACCATGGGCCGCGACAAGAAGAACCCGAAGCCGCTCGACACGAACGCCTTCAACACCCTGGTCAAGACCGCCTCGGAAGTGATCCGCCGCCACGAGCAGCACCTGCACGCGATGCTGCACAAGAGCACCGTGGTCTCGACCGAACAGGGCGAGCTGAAGGTGACGCTCGACATCGTGCCGGACGACGACGATCCGTATGCGATCCTGGCCGCCATCGACGAGATGGGCGAGCAGGTCGCGCAGGCGCGCGTGGCCGCGACCTTCAAGCTGACCCCGGCCTCGGCCCTGGCCTGGATCGAGAACGACTTCCGCGCGCCGCGCCAGTAAGCCGCTTCAATCAGTCGATCAGCGCGGCTGCTCGATGCGCCGCAACAGCGCGTCGACCAGGGCGCGCCGGTTGAAGGGATCGTCGGGCAACACGATGTCCGGCGTCACCAGCTCCGGCGTGCGCGCTCCCGATGGCCGGTCCAGCACGAAGCGCGGCACGACCAGTTCCAGTGTCGTGTTGGGCAGCTTGCGGATCTGGATGCCGCCGCTCTGGCGCGCGCGAACATAGCCGCGCTCGCCGACCAGCTGGCCGAAGCCGAAGTCCTGCATCACGTTGCTGAACAGGACCGCCGACGAATAGGTCATGCCGCCCACCAGCACGTAGACGCGGCCCTTGAACAGCAGGGGCTGGTCGGGCTGCGGCTGTTCCCAGCTTTCCAGCGTTCCATGCACCACGTCGCCGACCTTCTCGGTCGCGCCGGCGCGGCCCGGGATCACCTTCTTGACGTAGGTCGAGGCATGCCGGTAGGGACGGGTGGCGATGTAGGGGAGCAGGCCTTCCTTCCACATGTCGTCGTCGCCGCCGCCGTTCTCGCGCACGTCGATGATCAGGTTCCTGGCGCCGGCGTCGCGCATGCGGGCAAAGGCATCCGCCGTGAAGGCATAAAATTGTTTCTTGTCCGGCCAGCCGAACTGGTCGATCGTCAGCAGGGCCGTGTCCTTGCCGAGCAGCTCGAAGCGATACACCTGGTCGAAATCCGCCGCATCCGTGCCGATGAGCCATGCGGGACGCGCCGTACTGGCGGCAACCTCGAGCTGCTTGCCATCCTGGACCAGCGTGTAGGCGGCGGGGGCGCCGTAGGTCTTCCAGTAATAGAACCAGAAACGGCGCGACAGCACCTCGGCCCGGAACGCGGCCGTGTCGCCGTGGACCAGTTGCAGCAATTCCTGCACGACCTGGCTTGCCGGCATGCCGTCGATCCGTTCGATGCGCTTGCCGGACAGCCGGCTCGCTTTCCCGCCCAGCTCGGCACGGATGAAGAGCTGGCCCTCGGGCGAGATCCGCACCTCGTAGGGGAAGAAGGCGCCGCCCGCCGCCAGGTGGGCTTGCACCTGCTTGTCGCGCTGCGGCTGCAGCAGGGCCAGGTGGGCGTCGGCGAACTGGGGATTCAGTTTGGCCAGCACGCGCCAGGCCGCGTCGCGCTCCATCGGCGCCGAGAGTTGCCGCTGCGCCGCGTCCAGCGCCGCCTCCAGTCGGGCCGGTGCGATCGACACGCCCGGATCGGGGTGGATCTCGGCGATCGTCCGGCGCATGAATTGCAGGTCCTGCTGGAGTTGCTCGGCCGTCAGCACCGGCTCGGCCGCCTGGGCGGCGCCTGCCAGCATGCCGGCGATGAGAAGGCGGATGGCCTGTCGCATGCGAAACCTCGTGTTGTAAAAACGGCCATTGTATCGTCGGGTAATTGGATTGGGGTACGCCACATTGCTCTTTCACAAAACAGGCGTTGTCTTTGCGCCGCTCTACGCCTGAAGGGCTATTGATCCAGCGCAACTACTGCTACTATTTCCCACGTGCATTAACTCACTGGGAAAAGCCATGGAACGTCTCGACCGGCTGGAAGCGGTCCAGTCGATGCTGCTCGAAATCGGGCGGACCTCGACCAGTTGCAGCGATATCACCGAATTCATCCGTGCGGTGCACCGCGCGCTCGGCCGCATCATGTACGCGGCCAATTTCTATGTGGCGCTGTCGGACCGCGAGGAAGGCACGGTGCGTTTCGTGTACTTCGTCGACGAATCCGACGAAGGCCCGGCGCTGAACCAGCCGGTGCGCCTGGCTTCGCCCGACGAGTCGCCGACCGCCTGGGTGATCCTGAACGGCCAGACCCTGACCATGACCGCGGCGGACTTCCACGCGCGCGAGCAGGGCGGGGGGCGC
>DNCF01000044.1:0-3515 GCA_003484545.1 Massilia sp.
CCCCCTCGGGAAAAATAAAACGGGGCGGAGCCGGATCTACCCCGTTCTATGGGGCGGGCGCCCCGGACGCGGCCCGGGGCAGGCGCCTGGCGCGCGTGGCCAGCCAGCAGAGGATGGCGCCGCCGCAGACCATGGCCGCGCCCTGCCAGAAGGCCCAGGACAGCGGCGTGCGCAGCATCAGCGACGAGAGCGCGGCCGACAGCACCGGGATGAAATACGAGGCCCCGGCCAGGATCGTCACGTTGCCGTGCAGGATGCCGACGTTCCAGGCGCCGTAGCCGAAGCCCATGGCGCCGGCCGCCAGCACCAGCCAGGCGATGGCCTCGCCGCTGAAGTGCATCCGCCCGCCGCCTTCCAGCAGGTACTTGGTCCACAAGGTGAGGGAAACCAGGATGAAGAACAGGGTGACGCCGTTCTTGCCGCCGGCGATGCGCGCGGTGACGGTGCAATACGCCGCCCAGATCAGCGCTCCGGCAAAGGCCAGGCCGTAGCTGAGCGGGTTGTCGCGCACGTTGACCAGCATGCCGGCCACATCGAAGCCCTGCTCGCCGCCCAGCACCCGGCAGATGCCGGCAATCGACAGCAGGAAGCCGGGAACGATCAGGAAGTTGGCGCGCTGCCGGTTGAACAGGATGGCGGCGACGATGGTGAAGGTCGGCCACAGGTAGTTGACCATGCCGACCTCGATCGCCTGGCGCGCGCTGCCGGCATGGCCGATCGAGAGCGCCAGGCACAGCTCGTAGGCCACGAACAGCAGGCTGCCCCAGGCCAGGTAGCGCCGCGGGAAGTCGCCCAGCCTGACGCGCCCGAACGACAGCAGCAGGAGCACCGAGGCCAGGCTGTACATCATGGCGGCGCCGCCGGTCGGGCCCAGGTGTTGGCTGACGCCGCGGATCAGGCCGACGATCGAGCTCCACAGCAGGACGGCCACCAGCCCGATCAGGGTGGCCTTGTTCGCGTTGTTCATGGTGGCGCAGTATAGGCCATCCGGGGCGGCACCGATTCCGGCGCTGCTGCGTCGGACCGGTCGGTGCATCCGCTACGCGCGCCTGGCGGCCCGGCCCGGCGTCAGGAACAGGGCGGCGCGCCCGGGATGTAGCCGAGGCTGCCCGCGGGGACGATGCTCTCGGCGATCGGAATGCTCATCCCGCTGAGATCGAGGAAGGGAAACACCTTCTGGTAGGGCAGCGCCTGGCAGTTGCCGGCGTTATCGATCGACGCGCAAATCCGCGCCCGCACGAAGCGGATGCAGTTGTCCGCGTATGGGTCGCTGGCGCAGTTCCGGCGATTCCGGGCAGGACAGGACGGCAGCGCGCTCACGTGCCGCAATTCCATGGTGTCTTTCGATACCGACAGATAGTCGATCTTCACGTTTTCCGCCTTGACCGGATCTCCCAGCGCCAGGGGCCCGGCGGTTTTCCGGAACACGGCGCGTGCCTGGATGTCCAGCAGGGCGGCGTCGCTCCTGAAGTTGACGGTCGCCGCCTCGGTAGCGGCGCGCCGGGTGACTTCCATCAGCGTGTTCACCATGTATTCGACACGCGCCAGCTCGAGTATCGCAAAAATGAAGGTCAGGAAAAAAAGGACGACCAACGCGAACTCGACAGCCGCGCCGCCGGCCTGGTGCGTTCGCTTCTTCGCGCCAGCGTGCTTCATCTCAGTTCCCCACGTAGGGCACTTCTATAGTCGGGGCAATCCATAGGTCACTCTCACCGCCCGTCAATGGACTGATGTAATTCATGCTGATCGCTACGGACAACCTGGTCAGGGCCTGGCTGGAAAGCCGGTTATTCGTCGTGGTGCAGAACCTCCACGAGACGTTCCCCGAGGCTTGCCGATATCCGCAGAGAACCTCGATATCGGGCGGGCGCATTCCGGCCATTTCGCTGTCCAGGATGTTCTGGGCCAGGGTCAGGGCGGCCGGGTTGCCGTCGGGTCCTTCGACTTCCATTTCCACCTTCGGCGCCGTCGACAGGTACAGCGCGGCATGGTGCAGCCCCTTTTGCGCCGCCGAGTACCTGTAGAAATAAATAGCCCAGTAAATGGACGGCAAGGTGGCGAACAGCACGAGCACCGTGAACACGATCGCTGCCTCGACCGCGACCGCTCCCCGCTGGGTACGCAGCCTGGCTGCATGAAATGTTCGTCTCATCAGTACAGCCTCACGTCGTTGGTCGCGGCCCAGTTCTCCAAACCGGCGAACTCGGCATGGACTGCGGAGGAAGTCGCCGGCACCGTCATGAAGAACTTGCCGATTCCGAGCACCTTCGCCGTCACCTTGGCGCCGGCCGTCACCGGGCATTCCAGCAAGGGGATACGCAGCACACGGGTGTTGCTGGATGTCTTGTAGGCAGTCGTTCCGCCCGTCGTCTGGTACGGCGTCGAGCTCGGATAGTTCTGCGCGGCGGGCAGCCCGGGTTTGTACAGCTTGTCCCAATCCGATGTGGTAAACGTGGTGTAGCCCGCGGCGGGCTCGCCGCCCTTGTCCTTGTACGACAGATACGACGAATACTTGGCCGCCTTGGCATACGACCACAGGGGGCCGTAAGCCGTCTTGGTGGCGCCATCGGGCTTTTCGGCGACGGTCAGCAGAAAACCGGTGTCCTTGACTTCGTTGGCGGCCTGGCCGTCCGGTTTGTCTTTCATCCAGGTTGCGTTGGCAAGATCGAAGCTGGTGGAATTGGGGTCGGCCGTAACCGACGAAGACGGGCATGGCGACGACACCGTACTGAACCGGGCATTGAGATAGGGGTGCAGCGCATCGATCGGAAACCCGCGCTCGACCGTGACCTCGCCGCTTTGCAGAACGGGCATCGCCATCTTCCCGGTGCAGACATGCAGCCCGACGATGTCCAGCTTGTCCTTCACGGCGCCGCCGGACGCAATCGGGTTCACCAGGAAGTTCTCGGGCGTGGAAGCGCCGGGGTTCAGGTTCATCAGGTTGTAGCTGACGCCGCGCCTGAAGCCATATTCGACGAGTTCGCTCGTGGTCGGCAGGGACTTGGCCTGCGTGTTGTCATTCGCGCAGATGGCCAGCGGCAAGGCATTCAATGCGTCGCGGCCCGCGACCGCCGTGGCCGCCACGTTGGTCTGCGCGAAGGATGGCGACAGGACGGGTACCAGCAGGTTGACGATCCGGCCATGGCCGGCGTCGAGCGCGGACGTGTCCACCCGTGCAAAGTACACCTTCTGCGCCTGCGCTTTTGCCGCGGCGCCGTCCAGCCAGCCGGCCGCGCCGCCGGTGGACGCCGTGCCGAACTTCAGCGCCTCGGGCGACCAGGCAACGTCGCCATAGTTATAGGAAAAGTTCAGGTTGGCCGCGGCGTCGGCAGCTTCGTTCATCGCGTTGTCGATACCGCCGGACGTACCATCCAGCGCGCGCGCCGCCGCCAGGGCGACGACCTCGGCCACGCTCTGCAGTTCCATCTTGCGGTTGTAGGCCCGGCTGAGGTCAAGAGCGAACCCGAACATGGCCATCATGAGGATGATCACGCAGGCGGTCATCACGGCGATGG
>DNCF01000044.1:3749-4026 GCA_003484545.1 Massilia sp.
AGGCGGTCATCACGGCGATGGCGCCGCGCTCGGACCGGTTCCGCCGCCCGTGCCGAAGTCGTCCGGTCCTTGGAAGACGCGCAATGCGGGTTGCTGTTTTGAGAAACACGGGACCATCCTCCTGCTCATGCTCGGATAAACCTGCGCAACATTGCAGTTTGGAATCGTAAGCCCCTGCGCGCCCGAACTGTTGAGAGAGCGCAATAAGCGCCCGATTGCTCCCGCAGCGCCGGCCGGCGCACGCCCTGCTCCCCTGGCTGCGGCGGCCGCGGCGGGC
>DNCF01000340.1 GCA_003484545.1 Massilia sp.
GGAGCTCGAGGAGCCGCCGGCCCCGCCGGAGCCGGCCGAAGCCGAACCGGCGCCGCCCGCCGAGCCGCCGCCGAACGAAGGGCAGCCGGGCGGACGCTGATTACTTGGCGCGGCGCTTGAAATCGCGCGGGCGGAAGCCCAGGGCGCCGAGCACGCCGAAATAGCAGATGCCGCACACGGCGATGATGCCGAGCAGGGCGCCGCCGCGCAGCAACGGATGGGCGCGCAGCGCGATCCAGTCGAACTGGATCTGGCAGAACCAGGCCACCGCGCCCATGACCGACACGGCCACCACCAGCTTGAGGAAGAAGGCGCCCCAGCCCGGTTGCGGCACGTAGATATCGCGGCGGCGCAACCCGTGGTAGAGCAGGGCGGCGTTCAGGCAAGCGGCGACGCCGATCGACAGCGCCAGTCCGGCGACGCCGAGCAGCGGCACGAAGACCAGATTCATCAGCTGCGTCGCGACCAGCACGCCGACCGCGATCTTCACCGGCGTGCGTACTTCCTGGCGCGCGAAGAAGGCCGGGGCCAGGGTTTTCACCAGGATGAAGCCGAGCAGGCCAGCGCTGTAGGCCATCAGCGGCAGCGACGAGGCGTTCACGTCGGCCGCGTCGAAGGCGCCATAGTGGAACAGGGTGGAAATCATCGGCGTGGCCAGGGTGGCCAGGCCGACCGCCGCCGGGATCGACAGCAGGAAGGTCAGGCGCAGGCCCCAGTCCAGCAGGGACGAGTATTCCTGGGTGTCGCCTTCGGTGTTGGCCTTCGCCAGGCCCGGCAGCAAGATCGTGCCGAGCGCCACGCCGAGCAGGGCGGTCGGCAGTTCCATCAGCCGGTCGGCATACTGCAGCGCCGTGACCGCGCCGGCCGCCAGGCTGGCGGCGATGGTGGTGTTGATCAAGAGGCTGATCTGGGCCGCGGCGACGGCGAACACGGCCGGCCCCATCTTGCCGAGCATGCGGCGCACGCCGGCGTCGCGCAATCCGGTGAATGGGTTGATCGACAGGCGCGGCAGCATGCCGAGCTTGATCAGCGGAGGGAGCTGCAGCGCGACCTGCAGGATGCCGCCGATGCACACGCCCGCCGCCATCGCATAGATCGGCTGGGCAAAATAGTCGGATAGCACGACGGCGGCGAAGATGAAGGACAGGTTCAGCAGCACCGGGGTGAAGGCCGGAATCTTGAACTGGCGCCAGGTGTTCAGCACGCCGCTGGCCATGGCGACGAAGGCCATGCAGGCGATGTAGGGGAACATCAGGCGCGTCATGACGACCGCGGCGTCGAACGCGGCCGGCTCGCGCTGCAGGCCGCCGCCGATCCAGTAGATCAGCACCGGCGCGGCCAGGATGCCGACGATGCTGGTCAGCATGGTGGCCCAGATCAGCACGGTCGCCACGTGGTCGACCAGGGTCTTGGTGGCTTCCTGGCCGTGTTTCGTCTTGTATTCGGTCAGGATCGGCACGAAGGCCTGCGAGAAGGCGCCCTCGGCGAACAGGCGCCGCAGCAGGTTCGGCAGGCGGAAGGCAATGTTGAAGGCGTCGGTGAAGTTCGAGGCGCCGAAGGTGGCGGCGAACAGACTTTCGCGCAGCAGGCCCGTGATGCGGGACACCATGGTCATGCTGGAGATTGCAGCGAGGGTCTTGAGCAGATTCATGGGGCGTTATTATAGCTGGGCAACACCCCTGCACACGGCTCATCTGGCGAGAATAGTGAATTATGAATTGCTCGGATGGGATTCCTTCGCTATAATCGTGGGCTGTACTGAATTCTGTTAGCAGACACTTATGTTTGGCAGGCACTGGAATGGGCCAGTTTGACTCGCTAATGTTTGCAAACGCAACTTGACCCCGATTTAGGAAATTCCATGGCAAATACCGCACAAGCGCGCAAACGCGCTCGTCAAGCAGTTAAGCAAAACGCACACAACAGCGCTCAGCGTTCGACCCTGCGTACCGCAATCAAGGCCGTCCGCAAAGCCATCCAGGCTGGCGACAAGGCCGCTGCAACCACCATCTTCCAGCAGTCCGTGTCGACCATCGACAGCATCGCTGACAAGAAGATCATCCACAAGAACAAGGCCGCTCGCCACAAGAGCCGCCTGGCTGCTGCTCTGAAAGCCCTGTCGGCCTAATAGACCGGTTGGCGCGCGGCCCGCGGGCCGCGCAGGCAGTACAGTGGAAGAAAGACCCGCCCGGCTCAAGCCTGGCGGGTTTTTCCGCTTCTGCGGTCGGGGCTTGTTTTTCGTAGGGTGGGCTCTCGAGCCCACGCTGTCGTGCCGATGCGTTCCGCACCGTGTCTATTCAACCGGTGAGACCGCGTGGGCACAGGTGCCCACCCTACAAAACCAGGCCTCGTAGGGTGGGTACTGGTACCCACTGCTTGTTCACACGACGAACCGGTGGGTTCGAGAACCCACCCTACGATCCCTTGGCCGAGGTCCAGGCCAGGCAGCCCACCGCCAGCATCGAATTGCTGACCAGGAAAGCGCCATGCCGGTAGAGCAGGGGCGTCTTGCCCTGGTCCGCCACGTCCAGCGCCCAGACGTCCCCGGACGGCGCCGACCACAGGATGCGTCCGTCGACCGCCTCGATCCCGGCAAATACCTGGTTCGGCGTGGTGCCCGGCTTGAAGAACACCATCACCGTATTCACGCCCGGCGGCGGCAGCGCGGCCACCGGCGCGCCCACCAGCACGGCCAGCACCAGTGCCGTGGCGCCCGCCTTGCCGCCGAGGGTGCCGGAATCGTTTGTCGTCCCGTCCCCGCGCCGCAGCCACCAGCCCAGCGCGGCAACCGCCACGCCGAACACGACGAACCACAGCAGGTCCCAGAACAGCACGTTGTCGCTGTCGAGCCGGATGCGGTGGATGCCGAGCACCCAGTGCGAGAGCACGCCGTCGATCATGTGCCAGGCGCCGAAGCCGATCGCCGCGTTCGCCAGCAACAGCCGGTCGCCGCCCGGCGCGCCGAAGCTGTGCCGGCCCTTCCAGAGTTTCCACAGCCCGGCGAGCGCGATCGCGTACATCAATAAGTGGAACAGGCCGTCGGCCAGGATCTGTACCCGGATGTCCTGGAAGGGCGGGCGCGTGACCAGCGACAGCAGGTGATGCCACTGCAGGATCTGGTGCAGCAGGATGCCGTCGAAAAAGCCGCCGAGCGCGAAGCCGAGCAGGAAGCCGGCCCAGCCGAGGGCGCGTAGTTCGGGGATGGCGTGGGCGTCGGACTGGCGAACGGTCATGGCGGCTCCTGTTGGATCATCCTGGCGGCTGGAACTGGCGGCTGCAAGCGGATGCCACATGCTAGCGCGTTCGCCCGGCCGGGCGCGCGCAGCTGGTTTCCCGAGCGTAAACGCGGCCCGCTCGACGCGATTTGCCCTGCTTCGGGCGGCCTGCCGGCGGCCGGGAGGCGGGCGCCGGATCGCTAAACCGGTAGCGCAGCGTAAAATACTGGTGCATAATGTGAAACGCGCGTCTTATGTCTTATAGAAGACTTGCGGCGCAGCCGGGAGAACGCCAGGCGCGCCGAGCGGCCGGGAACACCCTTCGCGCTCTGTCCATTGCGCTCTGGGCGGAGTCGTATCGGAGTAGTATGATCCAGCGAGCGCGCCGCATACGGTGCGGGCGCGGGCAGGCGTTACTTATCAAGTTTTACACATCGCGAGACCTTCGCGATAACCGAGGAAATAGTGCATGAGCAGTGATCCGACCATCATCTACACCCTGACCGACGAGGCGCCGCTGCTGGCGACCCACGCCTTCCTGCCTGTCGTCAGCACCTTCACCAAGGCTGCGGGTATCCGCGTCGAGCAGGCCGACATCTCGGTCGCCGCACGTATCCTGGCCCAGTTCCCGGAGCGCCTGACCCCGGAACAGCGCGTTCCCGACGTCCTCAGCGAGCTGGGCAAGAAGACCCTCGAGCCGGACGCGAACATCATCAAGCTGCCGAACATTTCCGCATCGGTCGGCCAGCTGGTCGCCGCGATCAAGGAACTGCAGGGCAAGGGCTACGACCTGCCGGACTACCCGGCCGACCCGAAGACCGACGAAGAGAAGGCCATCAAGGCCAAGTATGCCAAGTGCATCGGCTCGTCCGTGAACCCGGTCCTGCGCGAAGGTAACTCGGACCGCCGCGCACCGAAGGCGGTCAAGGAATACGCACGCAAGAACCCGCACTCGATGGGCGAATGGTCGCCGGCCTCGCGCACCCACGTGTCGCACATGACCCATGGCGACTTCTACCACGGCGAAAAGTCGATGACCCTCGACCGCGCCCGTGAAGTCAAGATGGAACTGGTCACCAAGAGCGGCCAGACCATCGTCCTGAAACCGAAGGTCGCGCTGCAGGACGGCGAGATCATCGACTCGATGTTCATGAGCCGCAAGGCCCTGCTCGAGTTCTACGAGAAGCAGATCGAAGACGCGAAGAACACCGGCGTGCTGTTCTCGCTGCACGTGAAGGCGACGATGATGAAGGTCTCGCACCCGATCGTCTTCGGCCACTGCGTGCGCATGTTCTACAAGGACGCGTTCGCCAAGCACGGCGCCCTGTTCGACAGCCTCGGCATCAACGTCAACAACGGCATGGCCGACCTGTACAACAAGATCGCCGACCTGCCGGCCTCGCAGCGCGAAGAAATCGAACGCGACCTGCACGCCTGCCAGGAACACCGTCCGGCGCTGGCCATGGTCGACTCGGCCAAGGGCATCACCAACTTCCACTCGCCGAACGACGTCATCGTCGACGCGTCGATGCCTGCGATGATCCGCGCCGGCGGCAAGATGTACGGCGCCGATGGCCGCCTGAAGGAAGTCAAGGCCGTCATCCCCGAATCGACCTTCGCCCGCATCTACCAGGAAGTCATCAACTTCTGCAAATGGCACGGCGCCTTCGACCCGCGCACCATGGGCACGGTCCCGAACGTGGGCCTGATGGCCCAGCAGGCCGAGGAATACGGTTCGCACGACAAGACCTTCGAGATCAGCGAAGACGGCGTGGCCAACATCACCGACATCGCCACCGGCGAAGTGCTGATGAGCCAGAACGTCGAGCAGGGCGACATCTGGCGCATGTGCCAGGTGAAGGATGCCCCGATCCGCGACTGGGTCAAGCTGGCGGTCACCCGCGCGCGCAACTCGGGCATGCCGGCCGTGTTCTGGCTGGACCCGTACCGTCCGCACGAGAACGAACTGATCAAGAAGGTCAAGACCTACCTGAAGGATCACGACACGACCGGCCTGGACATCCAGATCATGTCGCAGGTGCGCGCGATGCGCTACACCCTGGAGCGCGTCAAGCGTGGCCTGGACACCATCTCGGTGACCGGCAACATCCTGCGCGACTACCTGACCGACCTGTTCCCGATCCTGGAACTGGGCACCAGCGCCAAGATGCTGTCGATCGTTCCGCTGATGGCCGGCGGCGGCATGTACGAAACCGGCGCCGGCGGCTCGGCACCGAAGCACGTGCAGCAGCTGACCGAAGAGAACCACCTGCGTTGGGACTCGCTGGGCGAATTCCTGGCGCTGGCGGTCTCGCTGGAAGACCTCGGCATCAAGACCGGCAACAACAAGGCCAAGGTCCTGGCCAAGACGCTCGACGCCGCCACTGGCAAGCTGCTGGACAACCGCAAGTCGCCGTCGCCGAAGACCGGCGAGCTCGACAACCGCGGTAGCCAGTTCTACCTGTCGCTGTACTGGGCCCAGGAACTGGCCGCGCAGAAGGACGATGCCGAACTGGCAGCCCACTTCGCGCCGCTGGCCAAGACCCTGGCTGAGAACGAGCAGAAGATCGTCGCCGAACTGCTGGAAGTGCAGGGCAAGCCGGCCGACATCGGCGGCTACTACAAGGCCGACGACGCCAAGGTGAAAGCCGTGATGCGTCCTAGCGCGACCTTCAACAGCGCGCTGGAAACCATTGCCTGATAGGCTTGCTTGCGCGGCGCTGCCGCGCACAGTGAAGTAAAAGAAAACCCGCCGACCCGAAAGGGCTTGGCGGGTTTTTTATTTGAATGGAGATACCGGTAACGCAATCGATTCCGGGCATTGCTCGTAGGGTGGGCACCCCGTGCCCACGCGAAACGCGGCGCCGTGTCGTCGCATCGAGCAAGGTGGAGCATGCGCCGCGGCTACGCATCATGAAGCGCTAAAGAGATGCATGCCTTGGGTGTAGTGGCCCTCGTCAACACAATGCCGGCGCCCGCGTGGGCACAGAGTGCCTAGCGCGGCCCGGCCCACCCTACGGGAGCCGCAGCGGGTTTATTTGCGCAAGTCCGCCACCGGCACCTCCACATATTCCCCCGGCATCAGGGGATGCGTCGCCAGCGAAAACGGCCCGATGCTGCTGCGCACCAGCCGCAGCGTCGGCAGTCCGACCGCGGCCGTCATGCGCCGCACCTGGCGGTTCTTGCCTTCCTCGAGCGTGATCGCGATCCAGCTGGTCGGCTTGTCGGCCCGGGTGCGGATCGGCGGATTGCGTGGCCACAGCCATTCGGGCTCGGCGATGCGCACCGCGCGGCAGGGCTTGGTGACGAAGTCGCCCAGGTCGAGCGGCGCCTGCAGGCGCGCCAACGCGGCGGCGTCGGCGATGCCGTCCACCTGCACCAGGTAGGTCTTGGCTTCCTTGTGGTCGGGGTGGGCGATCTTGTGCTGCAGCTTGCCGTCGTCGGTGAGGAGCATCAAGCCTTCGCTGTCGGCGTCGAGCCGGCCGGCCGGGTAGACGTTCGGAACCTTGACGTAATCGGCCAGCGATTCGCGGCCTTCCTGCGGGCTGAATTGGCACAGCACCTGGAAGGGTTTGTTGAAGAGGATCAGGGGCATGGAAGAGGGTGGGGAAATGGGACTGGGTGCCGGGCGTGGCGCAGGGCACGATACTGGTGCATAATGCAAGAGACAACATGATGTCTTATACAAGACTCGCAACCACTATTGTAATGCAGTTCGCGGGCCAGGCCTGAGGCCGCGGCATTGCAGAGCGCCGTGCGACCCGCCGTGCGACCATTTTGGAGAACACGATGTACCAGCATATCAACGTACCCGCCGACGGCCAGAAGATCACCGTCAACGCCGACTTCTCGCTGAACGTACCGGACAACCCGATCATCCCCTACATCGAGGGCGACGGCACCGGGATCGACATCAGCCCGGTGATGCTCAAGGTGGTCGACGCGGCGGTGGCCAAGGCCTACGGCGGGTCGCGCCGGATCCGCTGGATGGAAATCTACGCCGGCGAGAAGTCGACCAATGTCTATGGACCGGACGTGTGGCTGCCGGCCGAAACCCTGGATGCGGTGAAGGAATACGTGGTCTCGATCAAGGGTCCGCTGACCACGCCGGTGGGCGGCGGCATCCGCTCGCTCAACGTGGCGCTGCGCCAGGAGCTCGATCTCTACGTCTGCCTGCGTCCGGTGCGCTATTTCGCCGGCGTGCCTTCGCCGCTGAAGCAGCCGGAAAAGACCGACATGGTGATCTTCCGCGAGAACTCGGAAGACATCTACGCCGGCATCGAATGGGCCGAAGGTTCGGAAGGCGTCAAGAAGCTGATCGATTTCCTGACCAATGAAATGGGTGTCAGGAAGATCCGCTTCCCGGAGACCTCGGGCCTGGGCATCAAGCCGGTCTCGCGCGAAGGCACCGAGCGCCTGGTGCGCAAGGCGATCCAGTACGCGATCGACAACGACAAGCCCTCGGTGACGCTGGTTCACAAGGGCAACATCATGAAGTACACCGAAGGCGGTTTCCGCGACTGGGGCTACGCCCTGGCGCAGCGCGAATTCGGCGCCGAACTGATCGACGGCGGCCCATGGTGCAAGTTCAAGAATCCGAAGACCGGACGCGACATCATCATCAAGGATTCGATCGCCGACGCCTTCCTGCAGCAGATCCTGCTGCGTCCGGCCGAATACAGCGTGATCGCCACCCTGAATTTGAATGGCGACTATATCTCGGACGCATTGGCGGCCCAGGTCGGCGGCATCGGCATCGCGCCGGGCGCCAACATGTCGGATTCGGTCGCGATGTTCGAGGCCACCCACGGCACCGCGCCGAAGTATGCCGGCAAGGATTACGTGAATCCGGGTTCGCTGATCCTGTCGGCCGAAATGATGCTGCGCCATATGGGCTGGACCGAGGCGGCCGACCTGATCATTTCGGCGATGGAGAAGGCGATCCAGTCGAAGCGCGTCACCTATGACTTTGCGCGCCTGATGGAAGGCGCCACCCAGGTATCGTGCTCGGGCTTTGGCGAAGTGATGATCGAGCAGATGCAATAATCACGCAATCAATTGACCTGAATCGAAGGCCCCGCCATAAAGGTGGGGCTTTTCTTTTATAGGGTAGGGCGCATATGTCGGGAGAATAGCGCCATCTAAATAGATGGGCGAAAAAAAACCCCGCCTGGGCGGGGTTCTTCGCGTGCTTCCGCAGGGATGATTACATGCCCTGGATGTTGGAAGCTTGCTTGCCTTTAGGGCCTTGCGTGACTTCGAATTGGACTTTCTGACCTTCTTTGAGGGTCTTAAAACCGTTCATGTTGATTGCGGAGAAGTGTGCAAACAGATCCTCGCCGCCGTCATCTGGAGTGATGAAGCCAAAGCCTTTGGAATCATTGAACCACTTAACAGTACCAGTTGCCATAAAAGAACTTTCAAATTTAAACAAATCACACGAGCCATAAAAGCAAGAAGCTTCTTGCCCCCTCCTCAGCCTGCTCACTTCTTATCAACAAGTACATAAGTACATGTCAATGTTTGCATTGTTGATGGACTAATCTTGTAAGTCAAGCCCTTTGATCGATGTGTTGCTAAATTCTTCACACGACCTGCAAAGCCGGCTCTTGATTTCTGCAATCGGAACGCCATCTGCGCTTTCAACGGAAAACAAGTAAGATGAAGGCGAGTCGAAGTGAACTGATCGAGGTGATCTGATCTTTACGCTTGGCATCATCCTTGAAAGCATTAGAATACGTCCATGGCAACCAAGCACGATACCGAACAGCTGCTGGAGCGGCAGATCGTAAAACCACCGCCCCTGTATCAGGTGGCGTTGCTGAATGACGACTACACGCCGATGGAGTTTGTGGTCGCTATCATTCAGGAGTACTTCAACAAGGATCGCGAGACAGCGACGCAGATCATGCTTTCCGTACACCGTCACGGCAAAGGCGTGTGCGGCGTGTTTTCCAAAGATATAGCGTGTACCAAAGTGGAGTTTGTCTTAACGCATGCACGTAAGGCGGGGCATCCCCTGCAATGCGTGATGGAGGAAGTATGATTGCGCAGGAACTTGAAGTATCCCTACACATGGCCTTTGTCGAAGCTCGACAGGCACGGCACGAGTTCATTACCGTGGAGCACCTGCTGCTTGCGCTCCTCGATAATCCCTCGGCCGCTGAAGTCCTGCGTGCGTGCGCCGTCAACATCGACGATTTGCGCAAGACCTTGACCAATTTTATCGGTGACAACACCCCGACCGTGCCGGGCACGGGCGAGGTCGACACCCAGCCGACGCTCGGCTTCCAGCGCGTGATCCAGCGCGCGATCATGCACGTGCAGTCGGCGTCGAACGGCAAGAAGGAAGTCACGGGCGCGAATGTGCTGGTGGCGATCTTCGGCGAGAAGGACTCGCATGCTGTTTACTACCTGCACCAGCAGGGCGTGACCCGCCTCGACGTGGTGAACTTCATCTCGCACGGTGTGCGCAAGGACCAGCAGATCGACAGCCAGAAGGCGTCGGAAGGCGTGGAAGAGGCGCAGGTCGAAGGCGCGACGAAAGAAAGCCCGCTCGACCAGTTCACCCAGAACCTGAACAAGTCGGCCGCCGACGGCAAGATCGATCCGCTGATCGGTCGCGAAGAGGAAGTGGATCGCGTGATCCAGATCCTGTGCCGCCGCCGCAAGAACAATCCGCTGCTCGTGGGCGAAGCCGGCGTCGGCAAGACCGCGATCGCGGAAGGGCTGGCATGGCGCATCGTCCAGGAAGACGTGCCCGAGATCCTGCAGAATGCCGTCGTGTATTCGCTGGACATGGGCGCGCTGCTGGCCGGCACCAAGTACCGCGGCGACTTCGAGCAGCGCCTGAAGGCCGTCCTCAAGCAATTGAAGGACACGCCGAACGGCATCCTGTTCATCGACGAGATCCACACGATCATCGGCGCCGGTTCCGCATCGGGCGGCACGCTCGACGCCTCGAACCTGCTGAAACCGGCCCTGGCCAACGGCCAGCTGAAGTGCATCGGCGCGACCACGTTCACGGAATTCCGCGGCGTGTTCGAGAAGGACCATGCGCTCTCCCGCCGCTTCCAGAAGGTCGACGTCAACGAGCCGTCGGTCGAGCAGACCGTGCAGATCCTGCGTGGCCTGAAGTCGCGCTTCGAAGAGCACCACGGTGTGAAGTACTCGTCGTCGGCGCTGTCGACCGCGGCCGAACTGGCGGCGCGCTTCATCAATGACCGTCACCTGCCCGACAAGGCGATCGACGTCATCGACGAAGCGGGCGCGGCCCAGCGCATCCTGCCGAAGTCGAAGCAGAAGAAGACGATTGGTAAAACCGAGATCGAGGAGATCATCGCCAAGATCGCGCGTATTCCACCGCAGACCGTCAACCAGGACGACCGCAGCAAGCTGCAGACGATCGACCGCGACCTGCGCAACGTCGTCTTCGGCCAGGACCCGGCGATCGACGCGCTGGCTTCGGCCATCAAGATGGCGCGCGCCGGCCTGGGCAAGCAGGACAAGCCGATCGGCTCCTTCCTGTTCTCGGGTCCGACCGGCGTCGGCAAGACCGAGGTCGCCAAGCAGCTGGCCTTCATCCTCGGCATCGAGCTGATCCGCTTCGACATGTCCGAGTACATGGAGCGCCACGCCGTGTCGCGCCTGATCGGTGCGCCGCCGGGCTACGTCGGCTTCGACCAGGGCGGCCTGCTGACCGAGGCCATCACCAAGAAGCCGCACGCGGTGCTGCTGCTGGACGAGATCGAAAAGGCCCACCCGGACATTTTCAACATCCTGCTGCAGGTGATGGACCACGGCACGCTGACCGACAACAACGGACGCAAGGCCGACTTCCGCAACGTGATCATCATCATGACCACGAACGCGGGCGCCGAGAGCCTGACCAAGCGTTCGGTCGGCTTCGTGGATGCGCGTGCGACCGGCGACGAAATGGCCGACATCAAGCGCATGTTCACGCCGGAGTTCCGCAACCGCCTGGATGCAATCATCAGCTTCCGCGCGCTGGACGAGGAAATCATCCTGCGCGTCGTGGACAAGTTCCTGATGCAGCTGGAAGAGCAGCTGCACGAGAAGAAGGTGGAAGCCATCTTCTCCGAGAAGCTGCGCAAGTTCCTGGCCTCGAAGGGCTTCGATCCGCAGATGGGCGCCCGTCCGATGTCGCGCCTGATCCAGGACATGATCCGCAAGGCCCTGGCCGACGAGCTGCTGTTCGGCCGCCTGGTCAACGGCGGCCGCGTGACCGTGGACCTGAACGAGAAGGACGACGTCATCCTCGAGTTCCCGGAAGGCGACGCCCTGCCGCCGCCGGCCCCGGCCGAAACGGTCGAGATCGAGTAAGTTCGGTCTGCTCCAAGAAACCGCGCCTTGTGCGCGGTTTTTTTTCGTCTCCTCAGCCTCGTAGGTTGGCACCCCGTGCCCACGCGGAAATACGCACATTGTTGACGTACCGGATCGCCGTGGATGATGTGTTCCGGCATCGCCGCGGAGAGCGTCTCGTCTGCGCCCGCGATGATTGTTAAGCCGCGGAGCGAATCGTCACGGCCTCTGGCTTTGGGTGAGCACGTAACGCGTGGGCACGGAGTGCCCACCCTACGGTGATGTACCGCGTTCATCGATACCGATCCACGCAGCGGGTGGCAGGTTTTTTTGCTTGTATGCACGTCAACTCTTCCGTGCACTGTGGCAAACTGATGCTCTTTTGCAACCTTTGCCTCCGTGTCCATGAACGTTTCCCGCACCATCCTCGCGCTGTCGCTGGCGCTGATCGGCAGCCAGGCTGCCGCCGCCGACCCTTATTTCCGCTTTCCCGCCGTGCGCGGCGACACCATCGTCTTCACGGCCGAGGGCGATCTCTGGCGCACGACCGTCAACGGCGGCAAGGCCACACGCCTGACCACCCACCCGAATGCCGAAACCCACGCCGCCATTTCGCACGACGGTAAGTTCGTGGCCTTCGCCGCCTCGTATGAGGGCGCGCAGGAAGCCTACGTGATGCCGATCGAGGGCGGCCTGCCCAAGCGCATCACCTTCGAGAACGGCGGCGTCACGGTGCTGGGCTGGACCGCGCAGGGCGAGGTATTGGTCAGCACCGAGAACTCGGTCGGGCCGTCGAAACACCGCGTCGTGGCCGCGCTCGATCCGGCGAAGATGACGCGCCGCGTGCTGCCGCTGGCCGACGCCAACGACGCCGTGCTCGACGACAGCGGCCGCACGGTGTACTTCACGCGCATGGGCCTGACGATGACCAACGATAACGTCAAGTCCTACCGCGGTGGCGCGGTCGCCCAGCTGTGGCGCTACGAGATCGGCTCGAAAGGCGAGGCCCAGCAACTGTTCAAGGGTAGCAATGAAAACAGCGCCAACAACCGCCGCGCCATGTGGTGGCAGGGCCGCCTGTACTTCATCAGCGACGCCGGCGGCGCCGACAACATCTGGACGGCCAACCCGGACGGTTCCGACCGCCGCCAGCTCACCAGCCACAAGGAATGGGACGTGCGCAACGCCTCGCTGGGCGACGGACGTATCGCCTACCAGCTCGGCGCCGACCTGCGCGTGTTTGACATCGCCAGCGGCAGCGATACCCGCCTGAACGCCAGCCTGCTGTCGGACTTCGACCAGCAGCGCCTGCGCCGCGTGAAGTCGCCGCTCGACGCGCTGACCAGCATCGAGCCGGCCAACAAGGCCGAGCGCATCGTGATCACCGCGCGCGGCCGCGTGACGATCGCCGGCACCGGCAGCTACCGCCGCGTCGAGATCGCGGTGCCGGACGGCGCGCGCGCCCGCAGCGCCGTCTTCAGCCACGACGACAAATGGGTCTATGCCATCGTCGACGCCAGCGGCGAGAACGAGATCTGGCGCTATGCGGCGGACGGCTCGGGCAAGGGCGAGCGCCTGACGACGGACGGCGCCTCGCACCGCTCCAGCCTGTATCCGTCGCCGGACGGGCGCTGGCTGGCCCACACCGACAAGAAGGGCCGCACCTGGCTGCTCGACCTCGACAAGAAGACCAACGTCGTCATCGACGACGCCGGCCAGGCCGGCCTCGACCAGCCGGACCAGGTCGTGTGGTCGCCCGACAGCCGCAACCTGGCATTCGTGCGCGTCGGCAGCATGGAGCAGCGCAACCAGATCGGCATGTTCAACCTGGCCGGCAAACAGATGGCCTTCGTGACGACCGACCGCTACGAATCGAATTCGCCGGTGTTCTCGCCGGACGGCAAATGGCTGTACTTCCTCTCGGCGCGTAACTTCAACCTCGGTAACGCTTCGCCCTGGGGCGACCGCAACATGGGGCCGGTGTTCGACAAGCGCGTCGGCGTCTATGCGCTGGCGCTGCAGCCGGGCACGCGCTTCCCGTTCAAGCCCGAAGACGAACTGACCAAGCCGGAAGAAAAGTCGCCGGAAGCCGCCGCGCGCGAAGCGATCAAGTCGCCGGACGACCGCGATGCCGACAAGAGCGCCGCCGTCGCAGCGGTGGCCGCCACGGCCAAGACTGCAGCCGCCGAGAAGCCGAAGGCGCCGACCCCGGCCATCGTCTATGCCGGCCTGCGCGAGCGCCTCTACGAAGTGCCGGTCGCGCCGGGCAACTACCGCGCGCTGGCGCTCGACGACAAGCGCCTGTACCTGCTGGATTCGGACGATGGCCAGAAGGGCACGCTCAAGACCCTCGAGATCTCGCGCAATGCGCCCAAGCCCGAGACTTTTGTCGCCAACGTGCGCGAGTTCGGCCTGACCCAGGACCGCAAGCACATCTTCTACCGCACCCACGCCAAGGGTACGCCGGGCGACATGCTGATCGTCGACGCCGGCGCCAAGGCCCCGGCGGACCTGACCCGCGCCAAGGTCAAGGTCGACGACTGGGCGGTGAGCTCGAACCCGCGCATGGAATGGGTTCAGATGTTCAACGACGCCTGGCGCATGCACCGCGACTTCCTGTACGACGCCAACATGCGTGGCGTCGACTGGAAGGCCGTGCGCGCCCGCTATGCGCCGCTGGTCGAGCGCGTCACCGACCGCGCCGAGCTGGACGACGTGCTCGGCATGATGGTCGGCGAAGTCGGCGCCCTGCATTCGCAGATCCGTCCGGGCGACGTGCGCCGCGCCCCGAGCGAAGGCACGCCGTCCAGCCTGGGCGCGGTGCTGACCCGCACCGGCGAGGGTTACCGCGTCGACCGCGTCTACCGCAGCGAGCCGGAACTGCCTTCGGAGGCGGGCCCGCTGTCGGCGCCGGACGTCGACGTCAAGGAAGGCGACGTCATCCTCGCCGTGAACGGCAAGTCGCTGGTGGAAGCGCGTGACATCGCCGACCTGTTGCTCGACCAGGCCGACAAGCAGGTGCTGCTGCAGGTGAAGAGTCCCGGTGCCAAGCCGCGTTCCGTGATCGTGACGCCGGTATCGATGACGCGCCACGCCAGCCTGCGCTATTCCGACTGGGAGCAGGGCAGGGCGCAGCAGGCCGACGCCGCCTCGAAGGGCCGGATCGGCTACCTGCACCTGCGCGCGATGGGCGCGCGCGACATCAACGCCTTCGCGCGCGACTTCTATGCCAACATCAACAAGGAAGGCCTGATCATCGACGTGCGCCGCAATAACGGCGGCAACATCGACAGCTGGATCATCGAGAAGCTGCTGCGCCGCTCCTGGGCCTTCTGGTCCTCGAACGGCAAGCAGCCGCAGTCGAACATGCAGAACACCTTCCGCGGCCACCTGGTCGTGCTGGTGGACGAGCTGACCTATTCCGACGGCGAGACTTTTGCTGCCGGCATCAAGGCCCTGAAACTCGGCCCGCTGGTCGGCAAGCGCACCGCCGGCGCCGGCGTCTGGCTGAGCGACTCGACCGGCCTGAGCGACAACGGCATGGCGCGCGTCGCCGAGTTCGGCCAGTTCGGCGCGGACGGCGAATGGCTGATCGAAGGCGTGGGCGTCGCGCCCGATGTCGAGGTCGACAACCTGCCGCACGAGACCTTCAACGGGCGCGACCGCCAGCTGGAAGTGGCGATCGAGCTGTTGGAAAAGAAGATGAAGGAGCAGCCGGTCAAGCCGTGGAAGCCGGCGGCGATTCCGGCGTTGAAGCGGTGATGGCGTGATTGGGGCCGGTACGCCGTTGTTTGCGGCGTACCGGCCGCGTCGCAGTTGTGCCAGTCGTGATCCCGCGTGGGCACGAGTGCCCACCCTACAAAGGCGATTCGTCTCCTGCAAGTACGTGGCAAAAGGTATGCCGTTCGTAGGGTGGGTACTTGTACC
>DNCF01000147.1 GCA_003484545.1 Massilia sp.
GAGGACCCGCCGTTCACCTTCCGCGCGATGGTGGTGCGCGCCGTCTGGCCGGGCGCGACCGCGGTGCAGATGGCCGAGCAGGTCACCGACAAGCTGGAGAGGAAACTCCAGGAAACGCCCCACGTCGACAAGATCCGCAGCTTCTCCAAGCCGGGCGAGACCACCATCATCCTCGAACTGCGCGAATCGACGCCCCCGAAAGACGTGCCGGATTCCTGGTACCAGGTGAGAAAGAAGATCGGCGACATCGCCGGCACCCTGCCGCAGGGCGTGATCGGGCCCTTCTTCAACGACGAGTTCGGCGACACCTACGGCTCGATCTTCGCGCTCTCGGGCGACGGCTTCACCTATGCCGAGATGAAGGACTACGCCGACTTTGTGCGCCAGCAGTTGCTCGGCGTGCCGCTGGTGGCGAAAGTCGAGCAGTTCGGGGTGCAGAACGAGAAGGTCAACATCCTGTTCTCGAACAAGAAGTTCGCCCAGCTGGGCGTGCCCTTCGAGCAGATCGTCAACCAGATCGCGACCCAGAACGGGGTCGAGGCGGCCGGGGTGCTGGTCACGCCGACCGACAATCTACAGGTGCGCGTCACTGGCGCGATCCGCACCACGCGCGAGCTGGAAGACCTGCAGCTGCGCGCCGGGAACACGACCTTCCGCCTGGGCGACTTCGCCCAAGTGAAGCGCGAGTACCAGGACCCGCCGACGGACAAGATGCGCTTCAACGGCAAGGAGGTGATCGGCCTGGGCGTGTCGATGGAAAAGGGCGGGAACATCATCGCGCTCGGCGAATCGCTGGACGAGACCGTGGCGCGCATCCGCGCCCAGCTCCCGGTCGGTATCGAGCTCGAACGCGTGTCGAACCAGCCGCAGGCCGTCACCGCCTCGGTCAACGAATTCATGCACGTGCTGGTCGAGGCCGTGGTCATCGTGCTGGCGGTGAGCTTCCTCGCGCTCGGCCTGCACACCAAGCCGACACTGCGCATCGACGTGCGGCCCGGCATGGTGGTGGCGCTGACCATCCCGCTGGTGCTGGCGATCACCTTCCTCTTCATGCGCATGCTCGATATCTCGCTGCACAAGGTCTCACTCGGCGCCCTGATCATCGCCCTTGGCCTCCTGGTCGACGACGCCATCATCGCGGTCGAGATGATGGTGAGGAAGATGGAGGAGGGCCTGTCGCGCTTCGAGGCGGCGACCTTCGCCTACACCTCGACCGCGATCCCGATGCTGACCGGGACCCTGATCACGGCCGCCGGCTTCCTGCCGATCGGCCTGGCGAAATCGGCCGCGGGCGAATACACCTTCTCGATGTTCTCGGTGAACGCGATCGCCCTGATCGTGTCGTGGGTGGTGGCGGTGACCTTCACGCCCTACATCGGCTTCCTGTTGCTGAAGGTGACGCCGCACGGCCATGGACAATCCTCGCACGACGTGTTCGACACGCCGGGCTTCCGCCGTTTCCGCCGCCTGGTGTCCTGGTGCGTCGAGTTCCGCTGGACCACCATCGTGCTCAGCCTGGCGGTGTTCCTGCTCGGCGTGTTCGGCTTCAAGTTCATCGAGAAGCAGTTCTTTCCCGATTCGAGCCGCCCCGAGCTGATGGTCGAGATGTGGCTGCCGGAAGGGACCAGCTTCGCCGCCAACGAGGCATTGGTGAAGAAGTTCGAGGCGTTTGTCCGCAAGCAGCCGGAAACCGAGAGCATCACGAGTTACGTCGGCACCGGCAGCCCGCGCTTCTACCTGCCGCTGGACCAGATCTTCCCGCAGTCGAACGTGTCGCAATTCGTGGTGCTGCCGAAGGACGTCGCCCAGCGCGAAGCCCTGCGCGTGAAGATCCAGGACGTCTTCAAGAATGAGTTCCCCGAGGTGCGCGGCCGCGTCAAGCTGCTGCCGAACGGGCCGCCGGTGCCGTACCCGGTGCAGTTCCAGGTGGCCGGTCCCGACATCGGCGTGGTGCGCGGCCTGGCCGACCAGGTCAAGGACGTGCTGCGCGCGAACCCGAACGCGGTCGGCGTGAACGACAACTGGAACGAATCGGTGAAGGTCTTGCGGCTCGACCTCGACCAGGACAAATTGCGCGCCCTGGGCGTGACCTCGCAATCGGTGCGGCGCGCCGTGAACACCGTGTTGTCCGGCACCACGGTCGGCCAGTTCCGCGAAACGAACGAGCTGATCGACATCGTGGTGCGCCAGCCGGTCGAGGAGCGCTCGACCATCACGGTGCTGCGCGACACCAACATCCCGACCGCCTCGGGCCGCTCGGTGACCATCGGCCAGGTGGCGCGCGTCGAGTTCGTGTGGGAACCGGGCGTGGTCTGGCGCGAGGGCCGCGAGTGGGCGATCATGGTCCAGTCGGACGTGGTCGACGGCATCCAGGGCCCGACGGTCTCAGGCCAGGTCGGCGAACAGCTGGCGGCCCTGCGCGCCAAGCTGCCGGCCGGCTACCGCATAACGCTCGAAGGCGCGGCGGCCGACAGCTCGGAAGCCGAGGCCTCGATCTCGGCCAACGTGCCGCTGGTGCTGTTCATCGTGTTCACGCTGCTGATGCTGCAGCTGCACAGCTTCTCGCGCTCGCTGCTGGTGTTCCTGACCGGCCCGCTGGGCGTGGCCGGCGCGGCGATGGCGCTGCTGATCCTGGATCGTCCCTTCGGCTTCGTGGCGAACCTCGGCGTGATCGCGCTGTTCGGCATGATCATCCGGAACTCGGTGATCCTGGTCGACCAGATCGAGCAGGACATCAAGGGTGGCGCCGAGGCCTGGGACGCGATCGTCGAGGCCGCGGTGCGGCGCTGCCGGCCGATCCTGCTGACG
>DNCF01000341.1:0-3244 GCA_003484545.1 Massilia sp.
CCTATGGCTGCATCCTGCTCGGCGAGGGCCGGCGCGGCGGGCTGGATCACCTGGCCACGGCCGCGCGCCACGATCGCCGGCTGGCCGAGGATGCCGTCCAGGCGGCGGCCGCCTACCTGGTCCCGCGCGAAGGCGAGGAATGCATGCGGCTCTGGTACGAATCCGTGTTCGCGCCGATGGCGCCCTGAACGCGGGCGTTCCCGTTCGATCCGGCGATCCGGCGATTCGTCGCAAGCCTGTCGATGCCGGCGCGGCGCTGCAGTAAGCTTGCAGCTCAACCGTTTTGCTTTCGATGGAGACAACACATGAAGAATGCCCTGCTGTTTTGCCTCGCCCTGGCCGGCCTGTCCGGCGCCTGCGCCCAGGAAACGCCTGACGCGAAAAACTACGCGCGCGCCCGCGCCGCCATCGAGGACCTGCAACGCATCCCCGCCCCCAACGGCATCCAGGAATCGTACAAGACGACAATCGGCGGCATCGACCAGTGGCTCAACGTGCGCGGCCAGGACCGCGGCAATCCCATCATCCTGTTCGTGCACGGCGGCCCGGCGGCCCCCGTAACGCCGACCATGTGGCAGTTCCAGCGTCCGATCGAGGAATACTTCACGGTGGTGAACTGGGACCAGCGCGGCGCCGGCAAGAGCTATGGCGAGACCGATCCCGAGCAAGTGGGCCCGACGATCCGCATCGAGCGCTACGTCGACGACGCCATCGAGGTGGCGGAGCACATCCGCAAGCGCTACGGCAAGCGCAAGCTGGTCCTGATGGGCCACAGCTGGGGCACCATCGTCGGCATGGGCGCGGCCCTGAAGCGCCCCGACCTGTTCCACGCCTACGTCGGCATCGGCCAGGTGATCAGCACCCGCGAGAACGAGCGCATCAGCTACGAATATGCGCTGGCGCAGGCGAAGCTGCACAAGAACGACGAGGCGCTGAAGGAGCTGCAGTCGATCGCGCCCTACCCCGGCGATCAACCCATCACGCGCGAGCGCATCATCGTGGCAAGAAAATGGCCGCAGCACTACGGCGGCCTGAGCGCCTATCGCAGCACCTCCACCTATTACTTTGCCGGCCCCCTGCTCTCGCCCGACTACGACGCCGCCCAAGTCAAAGCCATCGACCAGGGCAGCCTGCTCACCCTCGGGCGCCTGCTGCCGGAATTCGTGCAGGTCGACTACTCACAGGTGAAGCGCTTCCCGATCCCGGTCGTGATGTTCCTCGGCCGGCACGACTACACCACGCCCACGCAGCCCACCGTCGACTGGCTGGCGCAAGTCAAGGCGCCATCGAAGCAGGCCGTGTGGTTCGAGCACTCGGCGCACATGGTGCCGTGGGAGGAACCGGGCAAGACCCTGGTCAGCCTGCTGAACCACGTGCGGCCGCTGGCGCTCGAGCCAAAAAAAGACACGCGCTAACGTTCAGCTGTAGGGTGGGCACGCCGTGCCCACGCGCTACGTGCGCATCCTTTCAGGTTGGCCGAAACCGATCGCCCGCTAACGCCAATCCCGACCCGCATTGCGTCCATCGCATACTGTGCGGGCGACACATCGCCGCATGCGACTGGCGGATGCGTGCGAAATGCGTGGGCACGGCGTACCCACCCTGCGAGCCGCAATAAAAAACGCCGCTGTGAAAGCGGCGTTCTTGTTCATGCGCGTAAAAGCGATCAAGCCTTCCTGTTCAAGCGGCTGTGCCGCACGCTGTACAGGAAGTAGGTCGCCACGGCGGCGGCCATCCAGATGAAGAACACGCGGTAGGTCGCCAGCGGCAGGTCCTTCATGATGTACAGGCAGGCGGCGATCGACAGGCCCGGGATCACGTAGGGGCCGAACGGCACCTTGAAGCCATGCTCGGCGCTTGGTCCCTGCTTGGCGCGGATCACGGGGACGGCGATCGAGACCACGATGAAGGCCGTCAGCGTGCCCATGCTGACCATGTCCCACAGGAAGGTGGCGTCGACCAGGCCGGCGATCAGGCCCACCACCAGGCAGACGATCAGGGTGTTCGACACCGGCGAACCGGTGCGCGGATTGACCTGCTGGAAGGTCTTCGGGATCAGGCCGTCGCGGCTGATGGCGTACAGGATGCGGGTCTGGCCGTAGATCGTCACCAGGGTCACCGAGAACACCGAGACCACGGCGCCGGCCGACAGCACCAGCGCCGGCCAGGCCTTGCCGGTGACGTTCTGCAGGATCACCGACAAGCCGGCCTGCTGGCCTTCGAACATGTGGGCCGGCTGGGCGCCCATCGCCGCCATCGCCACCAGCAGGTAGAAGGCGGTGACGATGACCAGGGCCGCCAGGATCCCGATCGGCACGTTGCGGCGCGGGTCCTTCACTTCCTCGCCGGCGGTGGCGATGGTGTCCAGGCCGATAAACGAGAAGAACACGGTGCCGGCGGCGGCGGTCACGCCGGCCATGCCGGCGAAACCCTTGCTGGCGTCCTGGTTGAAGAAGGGCGTGAAGTTGTTGGCGTCGAAGCCGGTGAAGGCGATCGCGGCGAAGAAGGCCAGGATCGCCAGCTTGATCACCACCATGACCGCGTTCGTGGTGGCCGACTCCTTGGCGCCGCGTATCAGCAGGATGCAGCACATGCCGACCAGCAGCACCGGCGGCAGGTTGAAGTTCCCGGTATGCACGCTGAGGTTGCTGTGGTCGGACACGAACATCGGCGAGCGCAGGTGTTCCGGGATCTGCCAGCCGAAGGCGTTCTGCAGGAAGTTGTTCAGGTAGTCGGACCAGCCGATCGCCACCGCGCTGCCGGCCAGCCCGTATTCGAGCAGCAGGCAGGCCGCGACGATGAAGGCGGCGAATTCGCCGACGGTGGCGTAGGCGAACGAGTAGGAGGAACCGGAAGCCGGTACGCGTCCGGCCAGCTCGGCGTAGCAGAGCGCGGTCAGGCCGGCGGTGAGCGCGGCGATCAGGAACGACAGGATCACGGCGGGGCCGGCCTTCGGCACCGCTTCGACCATCGTGAAGAAAATGCCGGTGCCGACGGTGGCGCCGACGCCGATCATCGTCAGCGGAAACAGCCCCAGCGAGCGCGTCAGGGTGCCGCCGTGGGCATGGCTGTCGTCGTGCGCGCGTTCAGCCGATTTGGTGCGAAACAGCTTCTGGCCCAGTGTCAGATTCACGAAGTGTCCTTTGGTCGTGCAAAGAGCGCCTAACAAAACCTCCATGGCTGCGTTGCATCGTCTCGCCGTACAAGCGTACTGTCTTCGACGCTGCGTCGGGCGGCCGCATCC
>DNCF01000341.1:3346-3495 GCA_003484545.1 Massilia sp.
CAGCCAAAGTTCGCGATTATAGGGCCGTTCTGCTGTCCTTGAGAAAATAGTTTTCTCAAAATATGCATCGCAAATGCGACTTTGTGCGCTAGAATATTTCCGTTACTCACAGAACATATCCGATGCGCCTGACCCGCTTTTCCGACATC
>DNCF01000341.1:3826-4006 GCA_003484545.1 Massilia sp.
CCTCGAGCGCGCCGGCGAACGACCGCATCCGGTGACGGTCGCGGAGATCGCCACGCAGTTCGATCTCCCGCTGAATCACCTGGTGAAGGTCGTCGGCCACCTGGCCCGGGCCGGCTGGGTCCGTGCGACGCGCGGACGCAACGGCGGCCTGCGCCTGGCCGCCGACCCGCACGTCCTGAC
>DNCF01000279.1:0-290 GCA_003484545.1 Massilia sp.
AAGCCGCCAGCGGCGCGGCCCAGGACGCCGCGGCGGCAGCCCAGGCGCCGCAGCCGGTGGCGCCCAGCGGTCCCCAGCTCGAGATCGTCGACCAGGTGATCGGCAAGGGCAAGACGGCCGAGATCGGCCACAAGGTCACCGTCAACTACACCGGCTGGTTCTTCAAGCCGCTGGCGCGCAACCAGCGCGGCCGCAAGTTCGATTCCTCGCTCGACGCCGGCCGTACGCCGCTCGACTTCCAGCTCGGCGCCGGGCAGGTGATCAAGGGCTGGGAGCAGGGCGTGGCCGGC
>DNCF01000279.1:540-4164 GCA_003484545.1 Massilia sp.
GGCATGAAGGTCGGCGGCAAGCGCACCCTGATCATTCCGAGCCACCTGGCCTACGGCAAGCGCGGCGCGCCGGGCGGCAGCATTCCGCCGGACACCGACCTGATCTTCGACGTGGAACTGCTCGGCGTAAAATAAACCCAACCTTGTCCAACTGATGCGGAGGAACGGATGCGAGTCGCAAACGATGTCACTGAGCTGATCGGCAACACCCCACTGGTCAGGATCCGCAGGCTGGGCAAGGGTCCCGGCCAGGGCGCCGAGATCCTTGCCAAGCTCGAGTTTCACAACCCGGCGCACAGCGTCAAGGACCGCATCGGCCTGGCGATGATCGAGGCGGCGGAGAAGGCCGGCAAGATCGGTCCCGACACCGTCATCGTCGAGCCGACCAGCGGCAACACCGGCATCGCGCTGGCGATGGTGTGCGCGGCGCGTGGCTACCGCTGCAAGCTGGTGATGCCCGAAACCATGAGCAACGAGCGGCGCATGCTGCTGCGCGCCTATGGCGCCGAGCTGGTGCTCACGCCCGGCGCCGAGGGCATGCTGGGGGCGATCCGCCGCGCCGAGGAAATCGTCGCCGACGATCCGCGCGCCTTCATGCCGCAGCAGTTCAACAACCCGGCCAACCCGGAAGTGCACCGCCGCACCACCGCCGAGGAAATCTGGCGCGACACCGACGGCAAGGTCGACATCCTCGTCGCCGGCGTGGGCACCGGCGGCACCATCACCGGCGTCACCGAAGTGCTGAAGGAACGCAAGCCCGGCTTCCAGGCCATCGCGGTCGAGCCGGAAGCCTCGCCCATGCTTTCGAAAGGCACCAAGGGGCCGCACCCGATCCAGGGTATCGGCGCCGGCTTCGTGCCGCAGGTTTTGAATACCGGCATCTACGACGAAGTGATCGCCGTGCGCAACGAGGACGCCTTCGAGACCGCCCGCGCCGCCGCGCGCGAGGAGGGGCTATTGGTCGGCATCTCGTCCGGCGCCGCGCTGTGGGCCGCGATGCAGGTCGCCCAGCGGCCCGAGAACGCGGGCAAGCTGATCGTCGTGATCATCCCCTCGTTCGGCGAGCGTTACCTCAGTACGGCGCTGTTCGCGAACCTGGCCGGCTGACCCGGGCCGGCGGCTTCATCGTAGGGTGGGCGCGGCGTGCCCACCCTACGTCCCATCACACCCCGTGCGCCTCCAGCGCGCAATGGTGGTGTGCAGTCGTGCCTTCCTCCACCTGCAGCGTGCAATGGTGGATGCCATGCTCCTTGCGCAGTTCGGCCACGATGGCGTCGATCGCGCCGTCGCCCGGATAACCGCCCGGCATGACCAGGTGGGCGGTGAGGGCGGTCTCGGTGGTGCTCATCGCCCAGATGTGCAGGTCATGGACCTCGGCCACGCCGGGGCGCGCCTCCAGGAAGCGCTGCACCTCGGTGGCGTCGACGCTGTCCGGCACCGCCGCCATCACCATCTGCAACGATTCGCGCAGCAGCGACCAGGTGCCCCAGACGATGACCAGCACGATCACCAGGCTGACCGCCGGGTCGAGCCAGATCCAGCCGGTGCCCATGATGACCAGGCCCGACACCACCACGCCCAGCGAGATCGCCGCGTCCGCCGCCATGTGCAGGTAGGCGCCGCGGATGTTCAGGTCGCCCTTGCTGCCGGCCATGAACAGCCAGGCCGAGAAGCCGTTGATCGCCACGCCGATCGCCGCCACCACCGACACCGTCAGGCCCGCCACCGGATGCGGCGCCGACAGCCGCTGCACCGCTTCCCAGGCGATCGCGCCGCAGGCCAGCAGCAGCAGCAGGGCGTTGGCCAGCGCCGCCAGGATCGAGGAGCTGCGCAGCCCGTAGGTGTAGCGCGCGCTCGGCGCCCGTTTCGCCAGCAGCGCCGCGCCCCAGGCCAGCACCAGGCCCAGCACATCCGACAGGTTGTGGCCAGCGTCGGCCATCAGCGCGGTGGAATCGGCCAGGAAGCCGTACAGGAATTCGATTGCGACAAAGACCGTGTTCAGGCCGATCGCCAGCGCGAAGGCGCGCCCGTGCCCGGGCGGCGGCGCCTGGTGGTGATGGTGGCCGTGGCCATGGCCGTGCTGATGGCCGTGATCGTGATCGTGGGAATGGTCGTGCGCGTGGTCGTGGCTCATGGGTCGTTTCCGTTGGCGGGTTCGGCGATGTGCTCGAACATGTTGGAGAGCAGGGAGCTGATGTGGGCGTCGGCGGCCGCATAGAACACCTGCTTGCCCTGGCGCTCGGCCTTGACGATGCGCGCCGCGCGCAGCAGGCGCAGATGGTGGCTGACCAGGGAGCTGGACAGGTTCAGGGCCGTGGCGATGTCGCCCACCGCGGTCGGCTGCGCCAGGCAGGCCAGCACGATGCGCAACCGGGTTGGGTCGCCCAGCAGGTGGAACAGGTCGGCCACCTGGTCGACCGCGTGCTCGGCCGCATAGATGTTGTTGTCGGGTTTTTTCATCATTAACATGTGAATAGGTGTTCACATGTTAGATCAAAAAAACAGGGCCGGCAAGCGCAGCGACTGCGCCTGCCGGCCCCCCGTCGACTCTACCCTGTTTTACTGCGGATGAAACTCCTCCGCCGAGGCGAACAAATCCCAGGCCGCGATGAACAGCGCCGCGATCACCGGGCCGATGACGAAGCCGTTCAGGCCGAACAGCGCCATGCCGCCCAGGGTCGACAGCAGCACCAGGTAGTCCGGCATCTTGGTGTCCTTGCCGACCAGGATGGGGCGCAGGATGTTGTCGACCAGGCCGATCACCAGCACGCCGAAGGCGATCAGGACCACGCCCTGCCAGATCGCGCCCGTCACCAGGAAGTAGACCGCGACCGGGGCCCAGACGATGGCCGCGCCGACCGCCGGCAGCAGCGACAGGAAAGCCATCACCACGCCCCACAGCAGGGCGGCCTGGACGCCGAGGAACCAGAAGATCAGGCCGCCCAGCGCGCCCTGGGCGATCGCCACCAGCACGTTGCCCTTGACGGTGGCACGGATCACGGTGATGAAATTGTCGAACAGGCGCTGCTTGTACATGCGGCTCAGCGGCACCGCGCGCTTGATGCGGTTGGCCAGGGCCTGGCCGTCGCGCAGCAGGAAGAACAGCAGGTAGAGCATGATGGTCAGGCTGACCAGGAAGTCGAAGGTATTGCGGCCGACGTTGATGGCGTGGCGCGCGAAGAACTGGCTGACCTGGGCCGCGCCGTCGGCGAGCTTCTGTTCGAGCGAGGCCAGGTCGGTCAGCTCGAAGCGCTCCAGCAGCCCCACCAGCCAGTCCGGCAGCACGTTGATGACCTGCTGGAAGTAGGCGCCGAAATTGATCTGGCCGGAGCTGACGTTCGCATAGATGTCGGCCGCCTGCCGTACCAGCGAGGCGGTGATGATCGACAGCGGCAGGATCACCATCACCACGATCGAGGCCAGCGTCAGCAGGGCGGCGACGGTCGGTTTCTGGCCGGTCGCGGCGAGCAGGCGCCGGTACAGCGGCGCGAACAGGATCGCCAGCACCATGCCCCAGAACACCGCGCCCGAATAGGGCAGCAGGATCCAGCCGAATCCCAGGGTGACAATGGTAAGGAGGAGAAGGAAGAATTTCTGCTGGATCGTGAATTGGTTCATGGGCCG
>DNCF01000280.1:0-4519 GCA_003484545.1 Massilia sp.
TCCCAGGTCGACCTGGTGATCGAGGCCGTGTTCGAGGAGATGGGCGTCAAGAAGGCCGTGTTCGCGGAACTGGATCGCGTCTGCAAGCCCGGCGCCGTGCTGGCCACGAATACCTCCTACCTCGACATCGACGAGATCGCGGCCAGCATCTCGCGTCCGCAGGACGTGATCGGGCTGCACTTCTTCTCGCCGGCGAACATCATGAAGCTGCTCGAGATCGTGGTGCCGGCCAAGGTGTCCGCCGACGTGGTCGCCACCGCCTTCGAACTGGCGAAGAAGCTGAAGAAGACCCCGGTGCGCGCCGGCGTCTGCGACGGTTTCATCGGCAACCGCATCCTTGCCGTGTATGGCCAGGCCGCCCACCACATGATGGAAGACGGCGCCTCGCCCTACCAGATCGACAAGGCCCTGCGCGACTTCGGCTATCCGATGGGGCCGTTCCAGGTCTCGGACCTGGCCGGCGGCGACATCGGCTGGGCCACCCGCAAGCGCCGCGCCGCCACGCGCGACCCGAAGGCGCGCTACGTCCAGATCGCCGACCGCCTGTGCGAGCGCGGCTGGTTCGGCCAGAAGACCGGCCGCGGCTACTACCTGTATCCGGAAGGCGCCCGCGTCGGCACGCCGGACCCGGAAGTCGAAGCCATCATCGACGCCGAGCGCCAGCGCGCCGGCATCACCCCGCGCACGTTTACCGATGAAGAGATCGTGCGCCGCTACCTGGCCGCGATGATCAACGAGGGCGCGAATGTCGTGCATCAGAAGATCGCCCTGCGCCCGCTCGACGTCGACGTCACTTTCGTGCACGGCTACGGCTTCCCGCGCTACCGCGGCGGCCCGATGAAGTATGCCGACACCGTCGGCCCGCCGAAGATCCTGGCCGACATCCAGGAATTCGCCAAGGAAGACCCGCTGTTCTGGCAGCCCTCGCCGCTGCTGGTGGAGCTGGTCGAGAAGGGCGCGGACTTCGGCAGCCTGAATCAGCTCGGCAAATAAGCCCGATTCATCAAGCTCGATCCATAAGCCAGGCAAATATATAAGCAGTTTAGATAAGTAAATCTAATAAACCAGGAGACTCGCCATGCGCGAAGCCGTCATCGTTTCAACCGCCCGTACGCCGCTGACCAAGGCGCACCGCGGCGAATTCAACATCACCTCCGGTCCCCAGCTGGCCGCCTACGCCGTGCGCGCCGCCGTCGAGCGCGCCGGTATCGACCCGGCGCTGATCGAGGACGCCATCCTCGGCTGCGGCTACCCGGAAGGCACGACCGGCCGCAACGTCGCGCGCCAGACCGTGATCCGCGCCGGCCTGCCGATCTCGATCGCCGGCACCACCGTGAACCGCTTCTGCGCCTCCGGCCTGCAGGCCATCGCCATCGGCGCCGGCCGCATCGTGGTCGACGGCGCGCCAGCCGTGATCGCCGGCGGCGTCGAGAGCATCTCGCAGATCCGTACCCGCGAGAAGGGCGACTCCGGCATCGATCCGTGGATCCTCGAGAACAAGCCCGAGCTCTACCTGCCGATGATCGACACCGCCGACATCGTCGCCGCCCGCTACAACATCAGCCGCGAAGCCCAGGACCGCTTTTCGGCGGAGTCCCAGCGCAAGACCGAGGAAGCGCAACTGGCCGGCCGCTATCGTGACGAGATCGTGGCCTGCACCACCACCATGCAGGTCACCGACAAGGAAACCGGCGCCGTCTCGCAGCGCGAAGTCACGGTCGATGCCGACACCTGCAACCGCCGCGGCACCACCTACGAAGCGCTGGCCAAGCTGGCGCCGGTGATGGGCCCGGACAAGTTCATCACCGCCGGCAACGCCTCCCAGCTGTCGGACGGCGCCTCGGCCTGCGTCATGATGGAAGCCAAGGAGGCCGAGCGCCTGGGCCTGGCGCCGCTGGGCGCCTTCCGCGGCCTGGCCGTGGCCGGCTGCGAGCCGGACGAGATGGGCATCGGCCCGGTGTTCGCGGTGCCGAAGCTGCTCAAGCGTTTCGGCCTGACGGTGGCCGACATCGACCTGTGGGAGCTGAACGAAGCCTTCGCCTCGCAGGCGATCTACTGCCAGCAGCGCCTCGGCATTCCGGACGAGCGCCTGAACGTGAACGGCGGCGCGATCTCGATCGGCCACCCGTTCGGCATGACCGGCGCGCGCCTGGCCGGCCACGTCCTGTTGGAGGGCAAGCGCCGCGGCGCCAAGTACGCCGTGGTCACGATGTGCATCGCCGGCGGCATGGGCGCGGCGGGCCTGTTCGAGATTTTCTGAGGATAGTCATGGATCTGAATTTCACCCCACAAGAAGAAGCATTCCGCGAAGAAGTGCGCGCTTTCCTGGCCGAGAAGCTGCCGAAGCGCCTGAGCGACAAGGTCGCCAACGGCAAGCACCTGACCAAGGCCGACATGGAAGAGTGGCACGCGATCTTGAACGCGCGCGGCTGGCTGGCCAACCACTGGCCGGAAGAATACGGCGGCCCGGGCTGGAACGCGGTCGAGAAGTTCATCTTCGAGAACGAGTGCGCGCTGGCCAACGCGCCGCGCATCGTGCCCTTCGGCGTCAACATGCTGGGCCCGGTCCTGATCAAGTACGGCAACGAGGCGCAGAAGCGCTACTGGCTGCCGCGCATCCTGGACGGCTCGGACTGGTGGTGCCAGGGCTATTCGGAACCGGGCGCCGGCTCCGACCTGGCCGCAGTCAAAACGACCGCTGTCCGGGGCACCGACGAGCAGGGCGAGCACTACATCGTCAACGGCCAGAAGACCTGGACCACGCTGGGCCAGCACGCCAACATGATCTTCTGCCTGGTGCGCACCAACCGCGAGGCCAAGAAGCAGGAAGGCATCAGCTTCCTGCTGGTCGACATGAACAGCCCGGGCGTCGAAGTGCGCCCCATCATCACGCTCGACGGCGAACACGAGGTCAACGAAGTCTTCTTCACCGACGTGCGCGTGCCGGCTGAAAACCTGGTCGGCGAAGAGAACCGCGGCTGGACCTGCGCCAAGTACCTGCTGACCTACGAGCGCACCAACATCGCTGGCGTCGGCTTCTCGGTCGCGGCCCTGGCGCGCCTGAAGCGCATCGCCGCGACCCAGACCCGCAACGGCAAGCCGCTGCTGGACGATCCGACGTTCGCGTCGCGTTTGGCCCGCGTCGAGATCGACTTGGAGAACATGAAGACGACCAACCTGCGCGTGATCGCGGCGGTGGCCGGCGGTGGCGTGCCCGGGGCGGAAAGCTCGATGCTGAAGATCCGCGGCACCGAGATCCGCCAGGAGATCCTGTCGCTGACGCGCCGCGCGATGGGCGTGTATGCGCGTCCCTTCACCCAGGACATGCTGGACGCCGACTACGAAGGCCCGCACTTCGGTCCGGACTTCGCAGCCGCCGCGACGGCCCAGTACTTCAACAACCGCAAGCTGTCGATCTTCGGCGGCTCGAACGAAATCCAGAAAAACATCATCTCCAAGATGATCCTCGGACTGTAAGGGGAGACACATGAACTTCGAACACACTGAAGAACGGCGCATGCTGGCGGATAGCCTGAACCGCTACATCGCCGAACAGTACGACTTCGAGACGCGCAACCGCATCGCAGCGTCCGAACAAGGTTTCTCGTCCGAGCAACTGGAAAAATTCGCGGAACTGGGCGTGATCGGCGCGCTGCTGCGCGAGGAAGACGGCGGTTTCGGCGGCGGCGGCTTCGACGTCGCCGTGGTCTTCGAGGCGCTGGGCCGCGGCCTGGTGCTCGAACCGCTGCTGGGCAGCGCCGTGCTGGCGGCCGAGGCGATTTCGTTTGCCGGCAACGCCGAGCAGAAGGCCGTGCTGGAAGAGATTGCGGCGGGCGCCACCATCGCCGCCTTCGCCCACGACGAGCCGAACACCCATTACGAACTGGCGCGGGTGCAGACCAGCGCCCGCCGCGAGGGCGAGGCCTGGGTGCTGGACGGCGTCAAGGCCGTGGTGCAGGCCGGCGAATCGGCGAACGTCTTCGTCGTCTCGGCGCGCACGGCGGGCGCGGTCGACGCGCAAGAGGGCATCTCGCTGTTCCTGGTGCCGAAGGACGCCCCGGGCGTTTCGGTAGTGGGCACCCCGACCATGGACGGCGGCCGCGTCGCCGACGTCAGCTTCAAGAATGTGCAGCTGACCGGCGCGGCCCTGCTGGGCGAAGAAGGCAAGGGCTATGCGACGCTGGAACGCGCCGTCGGCCGCGGCATCCTGGCGCTGTGCGCCGAAGCCCTGGGCGCGATGGAAGCGGCCAAGGCCGCGACCCTCGACTACCTGCGCACCCGCAAGCAGTTCGGCGTTCCGATCGGCTCCTTCCAGGCGCTGCAGCACCGCATGGCCGACCTGCTGCTGGAAATCGAGCAGGCGCGTTCGACCGTCATCAACGCCGCCGCCGCGCTGGACGCGGACCGCATCACGCGCGAACGTGCACTGTCGGCTGCAAAGATGAGCATCGGCCGCATCGGCACCCTGGTGGCGGAAGAATGCATCCAGCTGCACGGCGGCATCGGCATGACCTGGGAA
>DNCF01000280.1:4649-4983 GCA_003484545.1 Massilia sp.
GGCATCGGCATGACCTGGGAACTGCCGATGGCCCACTTCGCCAAGCGCCTGGTGATGATCGACCACCAGCTCGGCGACGAAGACCACCACCTGGAGCGCTACATTGCCCTGGGGCGCCTGTCGAGTACCGAAGCGGCGGCCGCATGAGCGACGCGCTCCTGGTGCGCACCGAGGGCGCGGTGCGCGTCCTCGTCAACAGCAATCCGGCCGCGCGCAATGCGATCCGGCCGGAGCTGTACGATGCCTTGCAGTCGGCCCTGCTCGATGCGGCGGCCGACCCGGCCATCGGCGCCATCGTGCTGGTCGGCGACGGCGAGTTCTTAGATCGGAAGAG
>DNCF01000344.1:0-2189 GCA_003484545.1 Massilia sp.
GCGAGCCGGCGCCGGCTCGCACATCGTCGCTTCCCGCGCGCTCTACGGCGGCTCGCACAACCTGCTGGCCTATACCCTGAAGCGCTTCGGCATCGAGACCACCTTCGTCGACCCGCGCGACATCGACGCCTGGCGCGCCGCCATCCGCCCGAATACCAGGGTGCTGTTCGGCGAAACCCTCGGCAACCCCGGCCTGGACGTGCTCGACATCCCGCGCATCGGCGCGCTCGCGCACGAGCACGACCTGCCGTTGATGGTCGACGCCACCTTCACCACGCCGTACCTGCTGCGCCCCTTCGACCACGGCGCCGACCTGGTCTTCCACTCGGCCACCAAGTTCCTGTGCGGCCACGGCACCGCGATCGGCGGCCTGCTGGTCGACGGCGGCACCTTCGACTGGCGGCGCGCCCACGAACGCAGCGGCCGCTTTGCCGAGCTGTGCGAACCCTACGAGGGCTTCCACGGCATGGTGTTCGCCGAGGAGTCGACGGTCGGCGCCTTTGCCCTGCGCGCCCGGCGCGAAGGACTGCGCGACTTCGGCGCCGTCATGAGTCCGCACAACGCCTTCGCCATCCTGCAGGGAATCGAGACCCTCGGCCTGCGCATGGAGCGCCACGTGGCCAACACGCGCCGCGTGATCGACTTCCTGCTGACGCATCCGGCGGTCGAGTCGGTGTCCTACCCCGAGCTGGACAGCCACCCGGACCACGCGCTGGCGAAGACCTTGCTGCCGAAAGGCTGCGGCGCGGTGTTCACCTTCACGCTCAAGGGCGACCGCGCGGCCGGCCGCCGCTTCGTCGACTCCTTGAAGGTGTTCTCGCACCTGGCCAACGTCGGCGACGCCAAGTCGCTGGTGATCCACCCGGCCTCGACCACCCACTTCCGGGTGCCGCCCGAACAGCTCGCGGCAAGCGGCATCGGCGAAGGCACGATGCGCCTGTCGGTCGGCCTGGAAGACGCGGACGACCTGATCGAAGACCTGGCGCGCGGCCTGAAGCTGGCGCAGAAGGGAGCCTGAGCATGATCTTCAACGTCAACGAACGCGCCGCCTACGCCTACACCGGCGGCAAGGCTTTCGATGCCGCACTGCCGACCATCGTCTTCATCCACGGCGCCCAGAACGACCATTCGGTCTGGGGCCTGCAGTCGCGCTGGTTCGCGCACCACGGTTACGGGGTGCTGGCGGTCGACCTGCCCGGCCACGGCCGCAGCGCCGGTCCCGCGCTGGCCAGCGTCGAGCAGATGGCAGACTGGTTGCTGGCCCTGCTCGACGCCGCCGGCGTACACCGCGCGCTGCTGGCCGGCCACAGCATGGGTTCGCTGGTCGCGCTGGAAGCCAGCCACCGGGCGCCCGCACGCGTGCGCGGCCTCGCCATGCTCGGCACCACGTACCCGATGAAGGTCTCGGACGCCCTGCTCGCCACGTCGCGCGACGACGAGCAAGCGGCCATCGACATGGTCAACATCTGGTCGCACTCGACCATCGCCGCCAAGCCGTCCAGCCCGGGGCCGGGCTTCTCCATCATGGGCGGCGCGCGCCGGCTGATGCAGCGCATGTCGGAGACCAATCCCGAGCAGCTGTTCCACACCGATTTCGCGGCCTGCAATGCCTACGCCAACGGCGAGGCGGCGGCGCGCGCCCTGGCCTGCCCGGCGCTGTTCGTCTTCGGCAGCAAGGACGCGATGACCCCGCCGCGCTCGACCAGGCTGCTGACCGGCGCGGTCGCGCAGGCCAAGGTGGTGACGGTGGACGCCGGCCACTCGCTGATGAGCGAACAGCCCGACGCCGTGCTCGACGCCCTGATCGCCTTTGCCGGCTCGCTCAAGGCCGAGGAGACGCCGGCATGAAGGCGCGCTACACGAGCTTCGGCGAGTTCTATCCCTACTACCTGAGCCAGCACGCCGACCGCCGCTGCCGCCGCGCGCATTTCGTCGGCACCTCGCTGGCCCTGCTGGCCCTGCTCGCGGCGCTGCTGAGCGGCAGCCCCTGGTGGGGCCTGGCCGCCCTGGTGCTGGGCTACGGCGGCGCCTGGATCGGGCATTTCCGCTACGAGAAGAACCGGCCGGCGACCTTCGACCAGCCCTGGCTGTCGTTCAAGGCGGACTGGGTGATGTACTGGCAGATGCTGACGGGGAAGCTGAGCTGGTAGAAATGGACCTGAGGCGGGTCCCGTAGGGTGGGCACGGGG
>DNCF01000344.1:2496-2642 GCA_003484545.1 Massilia sp.
ACGGGGTGCCCACCCTACGGTCGGCGCCGCAGCCAAAATGGTCCTAGCGGCCGTCGAAGTACTCCGCCACTGACTGGTCCAGCCCCTGCGCCACCGCCGCGTCCACGTGGCGCGCCAGGCCCGCGGTATCGAGCGCGAGCGGCGAG
>DNCF01000345.1 GCA_003484545.1 Massilia sp.
CGCTTGGCGTCCTCGGCGGCGGCCTGCTTGGCCTGCTCGCTGGCGGCCGAGCTGGCGGCGGCAGCGGCCGCGGCTTCGCGCTTGGCTTTCTCTTCGGCGTCGCGCTTGGCCTGCTCTTCCGCGGCGCGGGCCTGTTCGGCACGTTCCGATTCGAGCTTGGCCAGGCGTTCCTGCTTCTCGCGCAGGTCCGCTTCCTGGCGCGCGACGAGTTCGGCGTGACGGCGCGCCTCTTCCTCGCGGCGTGCGATCTCGGCTTCGTCGATCACCGGAGCGGTCGGCGCGGCCGGCGCGGCTGGCGCCGGGTCGTCGCGCTGCACGAAAGTGCGTTTCTTGCGTACTTCAACCTGGATCGTGCGCGATTTGCCCGACGCGTCAGCCTGCTTGATCTCGCTCGTTTCCTTGCGGGTGACCGTGATCTTCTTCTTCTCGGTCTGTTCGCCCGCGCCGTGGGTACGGCGCAGGTGGTTCAGCAGCTTGTCCTTATCATCCTTTGACAAGGGATCTGACGTCGAACTTTTCTCGACGCCGGCAGAACGCAGCTGCGTCAGCAGCAAATCTGCAGGCATCTTCAGTTCGGTGGCAAATTGGGCTACGTTGTTACTCGCCATTCAGTCCTCTTTTCTATGTGTCGCGGAGATGATAAAGATTTTTTGTCGTTCCGGCAGCAGCAATTATGCCTTTGCCGTTTCGACCTGGCTCCAGGCTTTCGCCTGCAATGCCTTCGCGCGGTCGTCGTATTTCGCGTCGACCAGCTTCATCTCATCGTCGGTCACATCATTAAATTCATTCTTGATCAGTTCACGGGCACGGTCCGACGAGAGCGCCAGGATGGCGCCGAATTCGTCGTAAGCGAGACCCGCGAATGCTTCCACCGTCTTGATGCCGGCCAGGCCAAGCTTGCCTGCGGTCGTGCGGTCCATGCCCTCGAGGTTCACCAGCGCCTCTTCCATGCCTTCCAGACCTTCTTCGGAGGCAATGGCTTCGGTCACCAGCGCGTCACGGGCGCGGGTACGCAGTTCGTTGACGGTTTCCTCGTCGAAGGATTCGATCTCGAGCATCTCCGAAATTGGTACATACGCGATTTCTTCAAGGCTCGAGAAGCCTTCTTCCACGAGGATGTCGGCCACTTCCTGGTCAACATCGAGCTTTTCCATGAACAGCGCGCGGATCGCCGCCGTTTCCTGGGCCACCTTGTTGGCCGATTCCTCGGCCGTCATGATGTTGATCTTCCAGCCAGTCAGTTCCGACGCCAGGCGCACGTTCTGGCCCGAACGGCCGATCGCGATCGCCAGGTTCTCTTCGTCGACCACGACGTCCATCGCGTGCTTCTCTTCGTCGACCATGATCGACGACACGTTGGCCGGCGCCAGGGCGCCGATCACGAACTGGGCCGGATCGTCCGACCACAACACGATGTCCACGCGCTCGCCGCCGAGCTCGCCGGTCACGGCCTGCACGCGCGAACCGCGCATGCCGACGCAGGTGCCGATCGGGTCGATGCGCTTGTCGGCCGTGTAGACGGCGATCTTGGCGCGCACGCCGGCGTCACGGGCAGCCGATTTGATTTCCAGCAGGCCCTGTTCGATTTCTGGAACTTCCAGTTCGAACAGCTTCATGATGAATTCCGGCGCGGTGCGCGACAGGATCACCTGCGGGCCGCGCATGTTGCGGTCCACGCGCAGGATGTAGGCACGGACGCGGTCGCCGATGCGCAGGTTTTCCTTCGGGATCATCTGGTCGCGCGGCAGGCGCGCTTCGATCTTGCCCGACTCGACGATGGCGTCGCCGCGCTCCATGCGCTTGATGGTGCCGGTCACCAGCGAATCGCCGCGCTCGAGGAAGTCCTGCAGGATCTGCTCGCGCTCGGCATCGCGCACGCGCTGCAGCACGACCTGCTTGGTGTCCTGGGCGAAGCGGCGGCCGAAGTCGACCGACTCCACCGGTTCTTCGATGTACTCGTCGACTTCGATGTCCGGGATCTGTTCCTTGGCTTCGAAGTGCAGGATTTCCTGGTCCGGCAGCTGCAGGCCCGCCTCGTCCGGCACCACGTGCCAGCGGCGGAAGGTTTCGAATTCGCCATTGTCGCGATCGATGCTCACGCGAATGTCGACCTCGCCTTCATAGCGTTTTTTGGTGGCCTGGGCCAGGGCGAACTCGAGCGCCCCGAAGACCACTTCCTTATCGACGTTTTTTTCGCGCGCAAGCGCATCAACCAGTAACAAAATTTCGCGACTCATGCTTTGCGACTCCTAAAATCCACCTGCGGCACCAGGCGTGCCTTGTCCAATTCGGCCAGCGTAAATTCCAACAACGCCGGCCCATCTTTACTTTCAAATTCCAGACCGATCTTGTCGCCTTCCGGCGCGACCAGGATGCCCGTATAGGTCTTCCGGTTCGCGGTACCCGGCATGGCGACGCGCAGCTTCACCGTGCATTCGTGGCCGGCGAAGCGCTCGAAATCGGCCAGGGTGCGCACCGGGCGGTCCAGCCCGGGCGACGAAATTTCCAAACGCTCGTAATCGACGTTTTCCACGGTCAATACGTGCGACAACTGGTGGCTCACCGTTGCGCAATCCTCGACCGTGATCGGCCCCTTCTCGTCAGCGACGGCAGCCGGGAAATCGATAAACACGCGCAGGACCCCACGCTCGCCTCGTTCGACATCAACGAGCTCGTAGCCCAGGCCACCGACTGTCTTGGCGATCAAATCAAACTGCTGCACGACACTTCTCCAGGGCGTTAAAACGTTTTACCAAAAAAAAAATGGGCATCTGCCCATCTTTTTGTATTCACAACCCAACCAGATGAAAGCACTTGCACCAAATAAACACACTCGGGAAGAACTTTGATTAGGCTGCAAATTATAACCTGTTCCGGGGCACGCTGCAATCGCCATACCATTATATTGAGAGCGAAACAACGGATGCGCACGGCAAGCGTGCGCAGGGCGGATTCTGTAGGGTGGGCACTTGTGCCCACGCGGTCGTGCCATTGCGCGCCGCAAACTGGTCGAGCCCATCGATGCTTAATCGGCCATCGATTTACGTTTCGACACGCTCGCGCCGCACCGCGTGGGCTCGAGAGCCTGCGCGGCCCGGCCCACCCTA
>DNCF01000346.1 GCA_003484545.1 Massilia sp.
TGGTAGGCCGTGCGGGATTCGAACCTGCGACCAACGGATTAAAAGTCCGCTGCTCTACCAGCTGAGCTAACGACCCGAAGAAGGCAAGATTATAGCCAGACTCTGGCGAAATTCCAAGTGTTTCTGCAAAGTAGTGAGAAAACGCAATGCGCAGCCGCGTTTTCGATGGCAGAGGTCGTGCGTCCCGCGCGCGCCAGCCGTGCCACAATGACCACATCATGACCAGACCACCCCACCGCCCCGGGCTGCGCGCGCTGCTGGAGGACGAGCTGCGCGGGTTGGCCACGATCCAGGCCAGCGACCGCGCCTGGCAGATGCCATTCGCCGCCGCGCTGGCGTCCGGCCTCCCGCTGTTGATCGGCGCCTGGAGCGGGCGCATGGATTACGGGCTGGTCGCGTCCCTGGGCGGCCTGGTCTTCATCTACCTGCCGAACACGCCGATGTCGCACCGCATGGTGATGGTGATGGCGGCCGCCTTCGGCATGACGGCCTGCTACGCGCTCGGCGTGATGAGCCATTTCCTTCCCGGACTGATGATTCCCGCGCTGGTCTTCGCCAGCATCCTAGTGACGATGATCTGCCGCTTCTACCGGGTGGTCCCGCCGGGCAGCCTGTTCTTCATCATGGCCGCCTCGATCGGCGCCTATTCGCCGGTGTCGCCGGGCGACTTGCCGTTGCGGGTCGGCCTGATCTTCCTCGGCAGCCTGCTGGCCTGCCTGATCGCCTTCTTCTACAGCTTATATATGTTGCGCCGGCGCGCGCCGCTGCCGATCGCGCCGCTGCCGCCCGCCACCTTCGACTTCGTGGTGTTCGATTCGGTGATCATCGGCCTGTTCGTCGGGCTGGCGCTGGCCCTGGCCCAGTTGCTGCAGCTGGAGAAGCCCTACTGGGTGCCGGTCAGCTGCCTGGCGGTGATCCAGGGCGCGTCGCTGCGCGCGGTCTGGAACCGTCAGCTGCAGCGCATGATCGGCACCGCGATCGGCCTGCTGCTGGCCTGGGGCCTGTTGCTGCTGCCGCTGGAATACTGGAGCATCGCGCTGTTGATGATGACGCTCACCTTTGTCATCGAGTCGACCATCGTGCGCCACTATGCACTGGCGACGGTGTTCATCACGCCGCTGACCATCCTGCTGGCCGAAGCCGCGGTGCTGGGCCATGGTTCGGCCGGCGCCCTGATCGGCGCGCGCTTCATCGACACCGTGCTGGGCTGCCTGGTCGGGCTGGCCGGCGGCATCTGCCTGCACAGCCCGCGCTTCCGGGAGGCGGTCGGGACGCCGCTACGGCGCCTGGTGCCGCGGCGCTTCACGCGCGCATCGCGCCCGCAATAGGGGGCTGCTCAAGTCTCGACTTCCTTGTCTTCCTCCTGGGCTTCATGCATCGCCTCCGGTTCGAGCTTTTCGGCGTCGACGTTGTGGCGGATGAACAGGCCCCAGGCCGCCAGCAGGATGGCCGCCGCGATCCCGATCGAGGCCACGTGCGGCAGCAGTTCCGGCTTGGTGTGCAGGAACTGGAACACGCCGATCAGGCACTCGACCGCGAGCGAGACCACGACCACGATCAGGAAACGCGACAGGAAGCGCCGCACCCGGGTCGGGGCGCTGGTGTGCACGGTGCGCTGGACTTCTTCCTCGAGCACGGTCTGCCCCAGTTCGAGCGCGGCGACGGCGATGGTCAGCAGGCCCACGCATTCGAGGATCAGCTGGAAGCGTTCCGGGACCGACTGCTCGTCGCCGGGCCGCAGGGCGGACCAGATCTCGATCCCGGCCAGCACGATGAGTGCGAAGCCGCAGGCGAAGAACAGGAGGGCGGCAAAGACGTAGCCGACGGTGCTGAGTTTGTGGAGCGCTTTCACGGGTGAACCCTAATCTCATGTTTGTAGACACTTTAGCATCACTTCCCGGCTGAGGCGCGCACGTGCGTGCACGGGCGAGCCGGGCACAACGCTGACTTGGCGCAATATCGCTCCCGCGTCGCGCGCTATCGTGGCAGATGCCTTCCGGCATTTATCGAGGTGGAAGGCGTTTCCCAACCGATCACCCAGGAGCGCAGCCGGTCATGAGCATTGCCTTGGCGCAGCAAATTACGTCCGCGCTGGCGGAGTTTTCGAGCGCGAGCCGGCTGCTGGAACTCGTCATCGACGAGGGCCGCGCCAGACCGGTGCGGGGCAGTTTGCTGGTCGAGGCCTTCGCCGCGCTCGACGCACTGCAGGAGGTGGGCGCGCGCGATGTCATCGTCCTCTCGACCAGCGCCCATGTCGAACTCGAGGCGCTGCTGGGGGAACCGGCCGCGCTCGAGCTCAGCCTGGCCGATGGCAGGCGCGAGCGCTTTGCCGGCGAGATCAGCGAAGTGGCCATGCTCGGCAGCGACGGCGGGCTGGCGCGTTACCGGATCCGGCTCTCGCCATGGCTCTGGCGCCTGGACCAGGTGCGCAATAGCCGCGTGTGGCAGGACAAGACCGTGATCGACATCGTCGACGCCGTCTTCAGCGCCTATTTGCCGCTGGCGCGCTGGCGCTGGAGCGAGGACGCGACATCGTTCATGGGCCGCGCGCTGCCACGCAGTTACTGCTGCCAGTACCGCGAGAGCGATCTCGATTTC
>DNCF01000407.1:0-2179 GCA_003484545.1 Massilia sp.
GTGCGCCGCAGTTCGTGCCGACGCCGCAGGCCATGGCGATCGTCACCTTGCCGGCCGGCGCGCTGGAGACGATGGTGTCGAAGCGCAGCGCGGCATCCTTGCTCGCCGCCGGCGGCAGCGCCATCGGCCGCGCGCCGCGCGCCTCGATGCTGGCAGGTCCCGTCCAGGTCACCTGCTTGGCGTCCTGCTGGGTGTTGATCTGGGACGTCTGCACGCTCACGTTCGGCAAGCTGATGGTCGCGTTCAGGTCGGCGCCCAGCGGCTTGACTTCGCTGCCGCTGCGGATCGCCAGCGGGAAGCTGGCGCGGTCGGCCTGGCCGTAGACCGGGAAGCTGTTGCTGATGCCGCAGCCGCCCGCCGGGTACGAGGCGTCGAGCTTGCCGAGCGTGGAGCGCGTTCCCGCGCGCAGGCCGTAGCCGAGCTTGAACAACGGCGCGTAGTCCGGCCCGCCGGCGTTCAGGCTGGTCTGGCAGACCGACTGCGGCCAGGAGAACGACAGGGTGCCGCTGAAGTCGTGGCGTTTCGGACCGGCGACCAGCAAATCGGACACGCCCTTCCCTTCGCTGCCCGGCAGCCAGGCGGCGATGAAGGTGTCGGACAGATTCATCAGGTCGTTGACCCAGAGCGGGCGCCCGGCCACGAACACGGTGACGACCGGCTTGCCCTTGCCGGCGACCGCTTCCAGCACCGCCAGGTCTTCCGGATGGCGGCTGCTGTGGCGCAGGGTGCCGGACGGGCCGATGTCGCCGTCACCTTCCGCGTAGGGCGTCTCGCCGATCACGGCCACCACCGCGTCGAAGCCGGCCACGTTCACGCCCTTGCCGTCGACGCTGTAGCTGACGTTGGCGGCGCCGGCGGCGGCGCGGATGCCGGCCAGGATCGTGTCGGCGTTCGGGAAGTCGGCATTCGTGTTGGCCGTGCCCTGCCAGGTCAGCGACCAGCCGCCGGTCTGGTTCGACAGGCTGTCCGCGCTCTTGCCCACCACCAGGATTTTCTTGCCGCGCGCGAGCGGCAGCGCGGGCCCCTCGTTCTTGAGCAGCACCAGCGACTGGCGCACGGCGCGGCGCGCCAGATCGCGGTCCTGCAGCGCCGCGTCCTTGCCGGCATACGCATTCGCCGAAGGCCGCTTGTCGAACAGGCCGGCGCGCAGCTTGACGCGCAGGATGCGGGTCACGGCGTCGTCGATGCGCGCCATCGGGATCTCGCCTGCTTCCACCTGCTTGATGGTGTTGGCGATGAAGGCCTTCCAGTCGTCGGGCACCATGAACATGTCGATGCCGGCGTTCACCGCCTGGGCGCAGCTGTCGTTGCGGCAGCCCGGCACTTCGGCGATGCCGTTCCAGTCGCTGACGACGAAGCCGTCGAAGCCCATCCTGTCCTTCAGGATGTCGGTGACCGCGACGCGGCTGCCGTGCAGCTTGCCGTGCTCGACACCGATGCCGCCGTCCTTGCCTACTTCGGTCCAGCTGTTGAACGAGACCATGACGGTCTGGGCGCCCGCCTCCAGGCCGCTGAAGTAGCCCTGCGCGTGGGTGGCGATCATCTCGGCGCCGCTGGCCTTCGTGACGCCGCGGTCCTTGCCCTGGTCGGTGCCGCCGTCGCCCATGAAGTGCTTGATCGAGGCGACCACGTTGGCGTCCTTGTCGAAGCGCCCCTGCAGGCCGCGCACGTAAGGGCCGGCGTAGCGCTTCACCAGTGCCGGGTCTTCCGAGAAGCTTTCGTAGGTGCGGCCCCAGCGGTCGTCGCGCACCACCGCCACCGTCGGACCGAACACCCAGGCCAGGCCGGTCGCACGCACGGCGCGGGCGGTGCCGGCCGCAACCTCGCCGGCCAGCTTCGGGTCGTGCGCCGCGCCCAGGCCGATGTTGTGCGGGTAGATGGTGGCGCCGTAGACGTTGTTGTTGCCGTGGACCGCATCAATGCCCCAGATCACCGGGACCTTGACCGCCATGTCGGTCGCCATCGAGGCGTCGTAATAGGCGTTCGCCAGCGCCAGCCAGTCGGCTGCCGTCGCGTGCTTGTTCCCGTTCGGCCAGCTGCCGCCGCCGTTCAGCACCGAGCCGAGGTAGTAGCGCTTCACGTCCTCGGGCGTGGCGGTCTTGATCTCGGCCTGGGTCATCTGGCCGACCTTCTGCGCCAGCGTCATCTGCTTCAGGATGTCGGCCACGCGCGCTTCCAG
>DNCF01000407.1:2499-2777 GCA_003484545.1 Massilia sp.
GCCAGCGCCAGGGCATTCACATACGGCTTCTTGTTCATCTCGTCTCCGTCGTTCTCGTTCGTGTCATTCCTGGCGCAGGAAGCCGCGGTACCACTTGCCGCTGTCCTTGAGCCGCCGCTCCTGGGTCGCGTAGTCGATGTGCACCAGGCCGAAGCGGCGCAGGTAGCCTTCGGCCCACTCGAAGTTGTCGACCAGGCTCCAGGCGAAATAGCCCTTCACCGGCACGCCTTGCGCGATGACCTGGCGCAGCGCCGCCAGGTGGCGCTGCAGGTAGCGCG
>DNCF01000521.1:0-321 GCA_003484545.1 Massilia sp.
AATCTGCAGCAGCAGCACCGCAATCTCTGGTTCGACGTGGCCTCGATCGCCGACCGCGACCTGAGCCCGGACGCGGCCGCCCTGATGGCGCGGCGTATCCGGCAGATCGGCGTCGGGCGGGTACTGTACGGAACGGATGCGGCCCAGGGCGGCAACCTGCGCCCGGTGGATGCGTGGGCGGCGTTGCGCCGGCTGCCGCTTTCCGAGGACGAGTTCGCGCGGATTGCGGGGAATGTGCCGCCTTACTGGCGCTGAGTTTTCATGGGGCGTGTCGCTGGTGTGTTATCGCCGAGCGACGGGAGGGAAGGTGGGTTCGAGAAC
>DNCF01000521.1:579-2679 GCA_003484545.1 Massilia sp.
AGGGAAGGTGGGTTCGAGAACCCACCCTACGTGATACTCAGCCGATAACGGTCACGACCACCTTGCGCCGGTGCGGCGCGGTGCGGTGCTCCCACAGGTAGATGCCTTGCCAGGTGCCCAGCAGCAGCCGGCCGCCGCCGAACGGCACCGTCAGGCCGGTGTCAAGCAGCACGCTGCGGGCGTGGGCGGCCATGTCGTCCGGGCCTTCGTCGTCGTGGCGGTAGGCGGGGTCGCCGTCGGGCGCCAGGCGCTCGAGGATGGTTTCCAGGTCGCGCCGCACGTCGGGGTCGGCGTTCTCCGTGATGGTCAGCGAGCAGCTGGTGTGCTGGACGAAGACCTGGACCAAGCCGCACTCCAGGCCGGACGCGTGCACGACCTCGGCCACGAACTTGGCCACAGCGGCGGTGATGTCGCGCGTGCCGCGGCCGCTGGTCGCGAATTCGAGGATGGTCTGGTGCGCCATGCTGCGCTCCGCTTACGGCGTCGTCCTGAAATTCTTGCGGATGCCGGCCCAGCACTCCTGGTAATTCCCCTGGAGCTGGGGCGAGGCCAGGGCCTGGGCGGTCGGTATCAGCACGTTGCGGGTCTCGAACATGAAGGCCATGGTGTCGGCGACTTTCACGGGCTTGCCGGTGTCGGCATTGCTGGCCTTCTCGAAGGTCGCGGCGTCCGGTCCGTGCCCGCTCATGCAGTTGTGCAGGCTGGCGCCGCCCGGCACGAAGCCCTCGGCCTTGGCGTCGTAGGCGCCGTGCACCAGGCCCATGAATTCGCTGGCGACGTTGCGGTGGAACCAGGGCGGGCGGAAGGTGTCTTCGCCGGCCAGCCAGCGCGGCGGGAAGATCACGAAGTCCAGGGTGTCCACGCCCGGGGTGTCGGAAGGCGCCTGCAGCACCAGGAAGATCGACGGGTCCGGGTGGTCGTAGCTGATCGATCCGATGGTGTTGAAGTGGCGCAGGTCGTATTTGTAGGGCGCGTAGTTGCCGTGCCAGGCGACCACGTCCAGCGGCGAGTGCCCGATCTTCGCACGCCACAGGTTGCCGCAGAATTTCGCCACCAGTTCGAAGTCGCCCTCGCGGTCCTCGTAGCGCGCCACCGGGGTCAGGAAGTCGCGCGGGTTGGCCAGGCCGTTCGAGCCGATCGGGCCCAGGTCGGGCAGGCGCAGCAGGGCGCCGAAGTTCTCGCAGACGTAGCCGCGCGCTTCGGCTTCCAGCAGGCGCACCTGGAAGCGGATGCCGCGCGGGATGACGGCGATTTCCTGCGGTTCGAGTTCGATGCTGCCCAGTTCGGTCGCAAGCTCGAGGCGGCCGAGTTGGGGCACGATCAGGAGCTCGCCGTCGGCGCTGTAGAAGAAGCGATCGAGCATCGAGCGGTTGGCCGCGTACAGGTGGATCGCGCAGCCGCTCATGCTCTCGGCCGAGCCGTTGCCGGCCATGGTCACCAGGCCGTCGACGAAGTCGGTCGGCGCGTCCGGCATGGGGAGCGGACTCCAGCGCAGCTGGCTCGGCGGCGGCGCCACGTGTTGTAGATTTGCCACGATGCGGCCGTTGTCGATGCGCTCGAAGGCCCCGTGCATGGCCGCCGGGCGGATCCGGTACAGCCAGGAGCGGCGGTTGTGGCCGCGCGGCGCGGTGAAGGCGGTGCCGGACAACTGCTCGGCATACAGGCCGTAGGCGACGCGCTGGGGCGAATTGCGGTGGCGCGGCAGGGCGCCGGGCAGGGCCTCGGTGGCGAATTCGTTGCCGAAGCCAGACTGGTAGCCGGTCTCGGTGCCGATGTTCTGGGTCATGCGCGTCTCCTCGCAAAAAGCGTCGATTGTTGTGTCAGTACGCACTCTAAGCCAGTTGTTGGTATTTTACGACATGAATAGATGAATGTAGACTATTTACCAAATCAATATCGGAGGCCGGATGCTCGAACCCCACAACATCGACCTGAACCTGTTGTCCGTGTTCCAGGAAGTCTATCGCGAGCGCCAGATTTCGGGCGCGGCGCGCCGCCTCGGGCTCACGCAGTCAGCGGTCAGCAACGCGCTTGCCAGGCTGCGCCGCCTGTTCGGCGACGAGCTGTTCGTGCGCACCGGGCAGGGCATGCAGCCGACGC
>DNCF01000532.1:0-316 GCA_003484545.1 Massilia sp.
CAGTGCCCGCTGCCGCTGGCGGCCGCGGCGACGATCCCGACGCCGGCGGGCACGAACAGCAGCGACAGGTGGCGCAGCAGCTCGTTGGCGGCCGCCTCGATGCGTTCCCGCAGCGCCGGCCAGGCCAGCAGCGCGCAGAACAGCAGCACCATGCCCGCCACCGGACCCGGCACGGGCAGGCCGAGCAGGAAGACGGCGCCTTCGCCGAGGCATTGGAACAGCAGGAGGATGGCGAAGGCGGGGAGCAATGGCGGTCCGTGGGCGTGGAATGGATGAATGTCGTGATGATACCGCGACGATCGCGCCAGACGTCACA
>DNCF01000532.1:502-2648 GCA_003484545.1 Massilia sp.
TCTTGAACCCACGCGGTACGGCGACTGCATGCCGCAGCGCGACCGGGACGCCGCGGCGCCCGAGGTCACGCCACGACACAAGCGGCGATCAGGCCACTTCCGCCGTCTGCTTGATCGCGCCGCGCTTGATCTGGTCGCGCTCGATCGACTCGAACAGGGCCTTGAAGTTGCCTTCGCCGAAGCCGTCGTCGCCCTTGCGCTGGATGAACTCGAAGAACACCGGGCCGAGCTGGGGTTCGCCGAAGATCTGCAGCAGCAGGCGCGGCTTGCCGTCCTGGACAGCACCGTCGAGCAGCAGGCCGCGGGCCTGCAACTCGGCGGCATTTTCGCCGTGGCCAGGGATGCGGCCGTCGAGCATCTCGTAATAGGTCGCCGGCGGCGCGCTCATCAGGGGCACGCCGGCGGCGCGCAGGGCGTCGACGGTCTTGATCAGGTCGTCGGTCAGCAGGGCGATGTGCTGGATGCCCTCGCCGTTGAACTGCATCAGGAATTCCTCGATCTGGCCGCCGCCGGCCTTGCCTTCCTCATTCAACGGAATCCGGATCTTGCCGTCCGGCGCGGTCATCGCCTTCGAGGTCAGGCCTGTGTACTCGCCCTTGATGTCGAAGTAGCGGATCTCGCGGAAGTTGAACAGGCGCTCGTAGAACGAGGCCCAGAACGCCATGCGGCCGCGGTAGACGTTGTGGGTCAGGTGGTCGATGATCTTCAGGCCATGGCCGGCCGGGCGGCGGGGGGCGCCGTCGATGAATTCGAAGTCGATGTCATAGATCGACTTGCCGTCCTCGAAGCGGTCGATCAGGTACAGCGGCGCGCCGCCGATGCCCTTGATCGCCGGCAGGCGCAGTTCCATCGGGCCGGTCGGGATGTCGATCGCCTGGGCGCCCAGTTCCAGCGCGCGCTTGTAGGCCGCGTGCGAATCCTTGACGCGGAAGGCCATGCCGCAGGCCGACGGGCCGTGCTCGGCGGCGAAATAGGCGGCGTAGCTCTTCGGCTCGTTGTTGATGATGAAGTTGATTTCGCCCTGGCGGTACAGGCTCACGTCCTTCGAGCGGTGCACTGCGACCCTGGTAAAGCCCAGCGCCTCGAAGATCGGTTCCAGCAGGCCCGGGGTCGGGGACGCGAACTCGACGAACTCGAAGCCCATCAGGCCCATCGGATTCTCAAACAGGTCAGCCATGTTATTTCCTTCTTGATGCAATCGTTATCTCCTCCGGACGCCGCGCCTGCCTCGTGGGCAAGGCGCCGCGCGGAACCATGCGGCCGGCATGCGGTTGGCAATCAGTGCCGGCCGGACGAACATGCGGCCCGGCCCGTTCGGTACACCGTCCATGCATCGTGCATCGCCTCTGCATGGCTTGTACGCCGGGCGGGTTCGACGTGACCCGAATGATACGCCAGCCGCGCTTGCCGCGCCCTGTTTTTGATGTCGAATCGGCATGCTCGCGGGGCAGCATACCCGAGAAAGCGCGCCGTGAGGGTGATGATTTTTTCAGCGCCCGGTTTGGCCGACCGGCCTTGCGGCCGGTTCGCGCAGCAAAGTCCGGATGTCGTTCAGCAGCAGCGCCGGGTGCAGGTATGAGGTCGAATAGATCTCGCGCACCTCGCCGCCGCGGTCGAGCAGGTAGACCTTCAGCATGTGGCTCAGCACCGGCGGACGCTGGCCCGGGACCGCGGGCGCGGCCACCGAGACGTCCTGGCCGAAGCCGTCGAGGATGGGGGCCAGTTCCCTGCCGTTGCGGGTGGTGAGGAAATGCCACTCCAGCCCGCGCCGGTCGCGCGCCTCGGCCCCGCCGTAGCTGCGCATCATCGGCGGCGTGTCGTGTTCCGGGTCGAAGCTCATGCTGACGAAGCGCACCCGGCCGCGCAGCGCGGGAGACTGCAGGATGGTTTCCTTCAGGCTGTGCAGGGTGGCATAGGCCAGCGGGCAGCCTTTCGCGTCGGTGCAATAGGTGTAGATGAAGGAGAACAGCGTGATTTTGCCGGTCGTGAATTCGGACAGGCGCCGCAGGCTGCCGTCGCTTTCGAGCACCAGGCCGTCCGGCGCCTTCATGATCCGTTCCAGGCGGTAGCTGCCCGGCGCGGGCGGCACGTAGGCGAGCGCCGGGACCGCGGCCGGCCCCTGCGCCCGGGCGCCGCCGGCACCGAG
>DNCF01000265.1 GCA_003484545.1 Massilia sp.
CGCCGTCTGGTCGAGCCGCTGGTGCCGCTGCCTGGATACCGCGCGCCTGGCCTTCGACCAGGCCAAGCCGGAACCCGCGCTCGATTCGATGTTCAGGGACGACGATGTCGCCGCCGGCGCCAAGCTGCGCGCGCTGCGCGCGAAGCTGGCCGCGCGCCGCGAGACGGGTCCCCTGGTGCTGGTCACGCACGACGTCAACATCCGCGCCCTGACCGGGGAATACCTGGCGCAGGGGGAAATGCTGCTGGCGGTGCCGCGCGCCGATCGCCTGGAAGTGATCGGGCGCCTGCATCTCCACGCCGGGCCGCCTGCCGGCAAATGACGTGCCTGTGCCGGGCGGACGGCGTCTTCCGCACGATAGACGCGCTTCGCACGCCGGGGAAAAAAGTCGACGTACAATCGGATCCTGTCGCGTCCCGGGAGTCCGTCATGAAACGAAACGTCATGAAACGTCTGATCCTGCTCGCTGCGCTGGCCGCCGGCAGCGCCTTTGCCCACCACGGCTGGAGCGAATACCAGGCCGACAAGCCGCTCGACCTGTCCGGCACCATCGAACAGGCCGGCTACGAGCAGCCGCACGGCTTCGTGCGCCTGAAAACGGCCGATAAAACCTGGCTCGTCGTGCTGGCGCCGCCCTCGCGCATGGAAAGCCGCGGCTTGCCGCCCGATAAGCTGGTGCCTGGCCAGAAAGCCAGCGTCCACGGTTATCCGCACCGCAGCAAGGGTGACGAACTGCGCGCCGAGCGCATCACCATCGAGGGCAAGACGACGGAGCTGCGCTGATGATCGATGCGCCGCTGGCCTGGCTGGCGGCCACGCCGCTGTCCCGGGCCATGCGCGCCGACCCCTGGCTCTATCCGGTCGTCGAGATCGTCCACATCCTCGGCTTTGCCGTGCTGGTCGGGAGCGTGGTGCTGTTCGACCTGCGCGTGCTCGGTTGTGCGCGCGGCCTGTCGATCACGGCGCTTGCCAGCCACCTGCTGCGCTGGGCGCTGGCCAGCCTGCTGCTGATCGTGCCGGCCGGGCTGCTGCTGTTTTCCGCCCATCCCGAGGAACTGGCGCGCAATCCCGTGTTCCAGCTGAAGCTGGTCCTGATCGCCGCCGCCGGCCTGAATGCGCTCGCCTTCCACATCTTTCCTTACCGCAGCGTCGGCGCCTGGGAGCAGGGCCTGTCGGCGCCGCCCGCGGCGCGCCTGCACGCCCTGCTGTCGATCCTGCTCTGGGTTGGCGTGATCGGCTGCGGGCGCCTGCTGGCCTACGTCTAGCTTCGCCTTCTGCTACAGTGACCGCTTCGATCAGCCTCGTCCAGCCCACCCATGCTGAAAACATCCGCCATCGCCGCGCTCGTCCTGACGGCCTGCGCCAGCCACGCCGCCCAGGCCGCGATTCCCGTCTACGGTTTCGTCGTCAAAAACACCTACCCGCACGATCCGCAGGCCTTCACCCAGGGCCTGTTCTTCCGCGACGGCCACCTGTACGAGACCACCGGCCTGACCGGCCGCTCGACGCTGCGTCGGGTGGACCTGAAGACCGGCAAGGTGCTGCAAAAGACGGACTTGCCGCCCGACGTCTTCGGCGAAGGATCGACCGCCTTCGGCGACCGGATCCTCGGCCTGACCTGGCAATCGAAGACCGGCTACGTGTTCGACGCCAGGACCTTCAGCCTGAAGGGCCGTTTTCAATACGAGGGCGAAGGCTGGGGCCTGGCGAGCGATGCGCGCGCCATCTACATGAGCGACGGCAGCGCGCAGATCCGCGTGCTCGACCCGGCTACCCTGAAGGAAGTGCGGCGCGTGACGGTCACGGCCGAGGGCAAGCCGATCGACGCGCTCAACGAGCTGGAGGTCGTGGACGGCGAACTGTATGCGAACGTCTGGGGCACCGACGTCATCGCGCGCATCGACCCGGCATCGGGCAAGGTGGTCGGCTGGATCGATCTGACGAACCTGCTGCCGCGCGAGAAACGCGGCACCAGCTCGATCGACGCCGTCCTGAACGGCATTGCCTGGGACGGCAAGCACCGCCGGCTCTACGTCACCGGCAAGCTCTGGCCAAAGCTGTTTGAAATCGAACTGGTGCGCTTCGAGGGCAGATAGGGTTTACGCCGTCACCGCGATCACGACCTTGCCGAAGTGCGAGCCCGATTCCATGTAACGGTAGGCCTCCTTCGCCTGGTCGAAGGTGAACACGCGGTCGATCACGGGCTTGAGTTCGGTGATGGCGGCAAAGCGCATCACGTCTTCCAGCATCTTGCGGCTGCCGACGAAAATGCCGACCATGCGCTTGGCGCTGGCCAGCAGGGTGGCCGGATTGACTTCGCCGCCGAAGCCGCTGACGCCGCCGATGATGGCGACGCTGCCGCCCATCGCCGCCGAGGCCACCGAGCGGTTGACGGTGCCTTGTCCGCCCACTTCCAGCACCACGTCGGCCCCGACGCCGTGGGTCACGCGCAGCACTTCTTCCTGCCATTCGGGCGTGGTGCGGTAGTTGATCGTGTGGTGGGCGCCCAGCTCGCGCGCCCGCTGCAGCTTTTCGTCGCTCGAGGACGTGATGATGGTGCGCAGGCCGGCCGCTTTCGCCAGCTGCAGGCCCAGCACCGACACGCCGCCGGTACCCAGCAGCAGCACGGTGTCGCCCGGCTTGATGTTGTTGCTCGACTCGAAGATCGCGTTCCAGGCGGTGACGCCGGCGCAGGGCATGGTCGAGGCTTCGACAAAGCTCATTTGCGGCGGAATCTTGACCAGCGCTTCCTCGTGCAGGATGACTTCCTCGGCCAGCATGCCGTCGATGTCGCCGCCCAGGGCGTGACGGACCTTTTCCGGCGCGGTACGGCCATCCTGCCAGTAGGGGAAGAAGGACGCGGCCACGCGGTCGCCCACCTGCAGGCGCGTCACGCCGCTGCCGACCGCCAGCACTTCGCCGGCGCCGTCCGAGCAGGGAATGATGGGGTCGTCCACGTTCACCAGATAATTACCGCTGGCAACCATGAGGTCGCGGTAGTTCAGCGACACCGCATGCACCCGCACCCGCACTTCGCCGGGCGCCAGTTCGCGCTCCGGGTAATCCACGCACTGCAGTCCGTCGATATTACTGCCGGGAAGTATCTGGTAAGCCCGCATCGGTTCCTCCGTGAGTTGGTAATCAAGGCGGGCCATTCTACTGCGGACCGCCAGTGCGCTTCGTACGCTTACATCGGCTTGGCCACCATCAGCCAGAAGATGACGACGAAGGCGATAAAGGCCGGCACGCCCAGCGCCACCCAGGTCTTGAAATAGCGCCAGTACAGCGGCGGCAGTTCGGTATTGTTGCGCACCGCTTCGGCGGACAGGTCGCGCAGGCGCATCTGGATCCAGACCACCGGCAGCCAGCAGGCGCCGGCCAGCACATACAGGGCGATCGACCACATGATCCACTTGCTGTGCAGGGGGTAACCGGCCAGGTGGATCATGTAGAAGCCGGTGAGGGGCTGGATGACGGCCGTGGTGGCGGTAAAAATCCAGTCGGCGATCACCACGTTGCGCGCGACCACGGCAATGGCGCGTACGTCGCGGCTGATGTTGGCGAACAGCATGTACCAGGCCGAGCCGATACCGGTGCCGAACAGGAAGGTCGACGACAGGATGTGCAGCCACTTCACGACGACGTACTCCATTATTTCTCCTCGAGTTCATATAGCAGCCAGATGGCGGCCAGCATGGGCAAGTTCTTGGTCAGCGGCCCGTAGGGATGCAGCAGGAATTCCGGCAGCTTCCACGCTATCACGACCGTGTAAAAACTGATCAGGGCCAATTGTGCGAGCCATAGCCAGCGCCGCCGCGGCAGGAATGCAATGCCCAGGCCGAGAAGCAAATCAAAACTTGCCGCGCCATACAGCATCAGCGGCTGCAACATCGGCGGGATGCCGGTGCGAGCAAGCAGATCGTAGCTGGCCTCGACCGGATACAGGCCGAAGGAGACGATGGCGGTGATGATCCAGACTGCGACGATGCTCCAGCGCAGCACGGGCAGCAGCCAGCTCAGCTTGGCCGCGGTGCGCTCGGCCTGCGGGTCGGTCACGAACTGCGCGATCGGTGTCGGCGGCCGGCCCAGCAGGTGGGCGGTGATGGCCGGGTCGGCGGTGTTGCCGCGGTCG
>DNCF01000531.1 GCA_003484545.1 Massilia sp.
GAGTTCGAATCGGGCATCACCGCCGGCTGGCTCGGCCTGGTACGCGCGATCCTGCTCGGCGGCGCTGCCACGCTCGCGGTCACCGGACTCTGGGCCGTGCTGTTCCCGGTGCTGTCGAAGATGGACCGCTTTCCCCATCACGACAAAGAGGAGCGGGAGAAGCGGGAGGAGCGCAAGGCATGAGCGACGCCAGCCGGGCGCGCCAAAAATGGCAAAAAGCGTAAGATCGGTGCCAGAACAGATGAATACGGAGCCACTTATGCAAATTAACGTCAACACCGACCGCACCATCGAGAACCACCAGGGCCTGGACGAACACGTCGAGACCGTCCTGCGCGCCGCCATCGGCCGCTTCGAGGACTACCTGACCGGCGTCGAAGTTCACCTGACGAATGAAAACCGCGAAAAGCACGCCGACGGCGGCAATGGCTGCACGATGGAAGCGCGCGTGCGCGGCTACCAGCCGGTCGTCGTGCACGATCATGCCGACGACCTGCGCCAGTCGATCAAGAACGCCAGCAGCAAGCTGGCGCGCGCCCTCGACAGCACGATCGGCCGCCTGAACGACAAGGGCCGCCGCGAAGCGCCGCCGGTCGAGGCCGTGCCGGACGCCCTGGCCGACAAGAACCTGACCAGCGGCGCCTGACAGGCCAACTCCTTCAGCGTTCGAATAGCACTCGACGCCGGGCCGATGTTCAGCCCGGCGTCGTACCTTCCACCATCGCGCGCACGTCGCGCAGGTAGCGCAGTCCGGCCAGGGCCCTGCTGCCGTACCAGGACATCATCTCCCCATCGACCAGGAACACCGGGATGCCGACCTGCTTCTCGAGCGCATCCGCGTGCGCCTGGGTAAAGCGGTAGGGTTCGGTCGACAGCAGCACCGCGTCCAGCCTTGATACGAGCTCGTCGGACCAGGAGAAACGCGGGTAGCGCGCCTCGCCCAGGTCCGGCACCTTCCACCCCAGCTCGCCGAGCATGCGCGCGATATAGGTGTCGCGCGACACGCTCATCCATGGATCCTGCCAGATGCAGTACAGCACCGTACGCTCCGGCCCGCGCCCCTGCGCCTGCAACGCGGCATGTTCCGCCTCGAAGGCCGCGCACCAGGCTTCGGCTTGCGCGGTCGCGCCGAAGATCCCGCCCATCAGCCGCGCCAGCGCCAGGTTGTCGCGCGGCGCCAGCGGATGGGTGACGACGATGTTCGGCACGAACCGGGCCAGTTCCTCGACGGTCGGCTTTTCGTTTTCGTCGATGTTCACGACCAGGTGGGTCGGCGCCAGCTTGCGGATTTTCTCGATGTTCACATCCTTGGTGCCGCCCACCTTCGGGATGGCCTGCACGATCTCGGCGGGGTGGATGCAGAAACCGGTACGGCCGACGACTTGCCCGGCCAGGCCCAGGTCGCACAGCAGTTCGGTGATCGAGGGGACGAGCGAAACGATGCGCGCACCGGGCGCGGGGACATGGGCGACGTTGAGGGCGTCGACGAGACGAGAGTCGGATGGATGCATGGCCGCTATTGGAACACCGATGTTTCCGAAACACCAGTCAAACAAGCCACTATCATGGTTTATCATGCAATGTGTATGTCTTAGCCACCCACGCGGAGGAGTTCGTCTTGGAACACATCGGTAACTTTGCACAGTCGGGCTACCAGGTCGAGGACCTGCAGCTGTTTCGTGGCGCCGACGCAGCCGCCACGGCGAGCGCGCTCGCCGATTGCGAGGTGGTGCGGGTGAGCGCGGGCGAACCCATCGAAGACACGGTCCGTGCGCGCCTGTACATCGTGCTCTCGGGCATGCTGGAAGTCGAAACCGACGGCCATGCCGGCGCCTCCGACGGCAGCGTCAACCGCATCCTGGCCGGCGAAAGCGTGGGCGAGCAATCGGTGCTGGACGACGCCGTCAACCTGGACGCCGTCCGCGCGGTCGAGGACAGCCGCCTGCTGGTGATCGAATCGGACCTGGCCTGGGAGCTGATCGACCATTCCAACGCCGTGGCGCGCAACCTGCTGCGCCTGCTGTCCTTCCGCATCCGCGCCGCCAACGCCCTGCTGCGCCGGCGCCAGAAGCTGGGCGAGTTCTACCGCCAGCTGTCGCTGAACGACACGCTCACCGGCCTGTACAACCGCACCTGGCTGGCCGACATGCTGCCGAAGCTGGTGGCGCGGGCGCGCACCCAGGGCAGTCCGCTGGCCCTGCTCATGATCGACCTCGACAACTTCAAGAAGTTCAACGACACCCACGGCCACCTGGTCGGCGACGCCGCCCTGTGCGCCGCGGCAAACGTCATCCGCGATGGCCTGCGCCCGTCGGACTTTGCGGTGCGCTATGGCGGCGAGGAATTGATGGCGGTGCTGCCCGACACCAGCGGTGAGCTGGCGCGGATGGTCGCCGACCGCCTGTGCCAGCAGATGCGCGAGGTCGTGCTGTTCCCCGACATGCGCGTGCCGATGCCGCACCTGACGGCCTGTTTCGGCGTCGCCATGCTCGACCCGAATGGCGACGAGACCGCCCTGATCGAAGCGGCCGACGCCGCCCTCTACCGCGCCAAGCAGGCCGGACGCAATTGCGTGAGCCTGTGAGCTGAGCGGTTGACGGATCGGGGCGGCGCCCCGACAATCCGTGCGGACCCACCATACGGACTTCGATGAGCACCCACACCTTCCTCTGGCACGACTACGAAACCTTCGGCGCCCAGCCGCGCCGCGACCGTCCGGCGCAGTTCGCCGCGATCCGTACCGATGCCGAACTGAACGAGATCGGCGAACCGCTGATGCTCTACTGCCAGCCCGCGCACGACTACCTGCCCGATCCGCAGTCCTGCCTGATCACCGGCATCACGCCGCAGCAGTGCCTGGAACGGGGCGTGCCCGAGCACGAGTTCGCGCGCCGGATCGAAGCCGCCTTCAGCGAGCCCGGCACGGTCGGCGTCGGCTACAACACGATCCGCTTCGACGACGAGGTGACGCGCTTCCTGTTCTGGCGCAACCTGATCGATCCGTATGCGCGCGAGTGGCAGAACGGCTGCGGGCGTTGGGACCTGCTGGACGTGGTGCGCATGGCCTATGCGCTGCGCCCCGACGGGATCGCCTGGCCGCGCCATCCGGATGGCCGGCCGAGCTTCCGCCTGGAAGACCTGACGGCCGCCAACGGCCTGGCGCACGAGTCGGCGCACGACGCGCTGTCGGACGTGCGCGCCACCATCGCCCTGGCGCGCCTGATCCGCAGCAAGCAGCCGAAACTCTTCGACTTCTGCCTGGAACTGCGGCGCAAGGACCGTGTCGCCGAAGAGATGGGCCTGCACCTCGATCCCTCGCTGCGCCAGCCTTTCCTGCACGTGTCGGGCATGTTCCCGGCCGAACAGGGCTGCCTGGCCCTGGTGTGGCCGCTGGCCCAGCATCCGACCAACAAGAACGAGATCCTGGTCTGGGATTGCCGCCACGATCCGTCCGAACTGTTCGGGCTGGACGTCGAGACGATCCGCCTGCGCATGTTCACGCGCAGCAGCGAGCTGCCCGAAGGCGTCACGCGGCTGCCGATCAAGAGCGTGCACCTGAACAAGTCGCCCATGCTGGTCGGCAACCTGAAGACCCTGAGCGTGACGATGGCCGAGCGCTGGGGCATCGACCTCGCGCAGCAGCGCAGCCACGCCCAGCTGGCCCAGGGCGGCCCGAGCATGGCCGCGACCTGGGCCCAGGTGTTCCAGAAGCCGGCGGCCGGCAGCGACACCGACGTCGACGAGGACCTGTACGGCGGCTTCGTCAGCAATGGCGACCGGCGCAAGCTGGAATCCCTGCGCGGCGAATCGCCCGAGCGCCTGGCCGCCATGCGTCCCTCGTTCGAGGACGAACGCCTGGCCGACCTGCTGTTCCGCTACCGCGCGCGCAACTTCCCGCACACCCTGAGCGAAGCGGACATGCAACGCTGGGAAGAACACCGCGCGGCGCGGCTCTACGATGGCGCCGGCAACGCGCGCACGGTGGACCAGCTGTTCGGCGAGATCGATGCGCTGTCGGAAACGGCGGACGAGCGCGCGCAGGAGATCCTGGGGGCGCTGTATGACTATGTGGAGATGATTGCGCCGGAGAGGTATTGAGGTCAGTCCGGGCGGTGTGCGGGCAGCGTGGGGCTGTTGCCTGTGCCGCTATTGGTTCGCATGATCCGCGTGGGCACAAGTGCCCACCCTGCGGGAGGCTTTCCAGGCGAGCTCATACGAAACCCTGGTGGAGCTCGCCAATAGCGTCTCCCGTAGGGTGGGCTCTCGAGCCCACGCGGATTCAACACACCGATACCGCCACAGGCAACAGCCCCACCTCCCCCTGAACGGGAAACCGGACAACCATCACCCGGCCCCGCCCACCCCATCACCCACGATACCGATTGATCTCGTCGCGCGTCTCCCGCGCCACGCGGCGCGCCGCCGCTGCGAAATCCTCGCCCTCCTGCGGCGCCGCGTACAGGATCGCGCGCGACGAATTGATCATCATGCCGGTCCCGTTCGCGGTGCGGCCCGAACGCACGGTCGCCGCCACATCGCCCCCCTGGGCGCCGACGCCCGGCACCAGCAGCGGCATGTCGCCGACCAGCGCGCGCACCTGGGCCAGCTCTTCCGGGAAGGTCGCTCCCACCACGAGCGCGCACTGGCCGTTGCGGTTCCACTTCTCGGCCACCAGGCGCGCCACGTGCTGGTACAGCGGCTGGCCGCCGACGTCGAGGAACTGCAGGTCCGAGCCGCCCGCGTTCGAGGTGCGGCACAGCACGATCACGCCGCGGTCCGCCCACTCCATGTAGGGCTCGACCGAATCGAAGCCCATGTAGGGATTGACCGTCACCGCGTCCGCGCCGTAGCGGTCGAACGCCTCGCGCGCGTACTGGCGGGCGGTGGCGCCGATGTCGCCGCGCTTGGCGTCGAGGATCAGCGGGATGTGCGGATAGGTGTCGCGCAGGTAGCGGCAGATTTCTTCGAGCTGGTCTTCGGCGCCGAGCGCGGCGAAGTAGGCGATCTGGGGCTTGAAGGCGCAGGCCAGGTCGGCGGTGGCGTCGATGATCGCCTTGCAGAAGCGGACAATGCCGTCCGGCGCATCCTTCAGGTGCGCGGGAAAGCGCGCCAGGTCGGGGTCCAGCCCCACGCACAGCAGCGAATCGTTGCGGGTCCAGGCTGCGGTTAGCTTATTGATGAAATTCACGTCGGGCCCCTTGTAACAGTGTCATTGCAAACCCAATATTGTACCCGTCGCCGGCACCGCGGTCGCCTCCGGGCACGGCCGTGCGACCGGCAATGATGGACTTGGGGTATATTTTATTCATTCGACAACTTGCGATGGACAAGAACATGCTGACCTCTTCCCTCTTCTCGCGCTGGGCCCGCATCCTCGCCGGCGCCCTGCTGGCCGGCTCCCTGCTCTCGGGCTGCGGCTACAACGAATTCCAGACCAAGGACGAGGCCACCAAGGCGGCCTGGGGCGAAGTCGTCAACCAGTACCAGCGCCGCGCCGACCTGATCCCGAACCTGGTGAACACGGTCAAGGGCTATGCCTCGCACGAACGCGAGACCCTGGAAGCGGTCACGCGCGCGCGCGCCGCCGCGACCAGCTTCCAGATCACGCCGGAAGTGCTGAACAATCCGGAAGCCTTCCAGAAGTTCCAGCAGGTGCAGGGCGAACTGTCGGGCGCGCTGTCGCGCCTGATGGCCGTGTCCGAGAAATACCCCGACCTGAAGGCCGACACCAGCTTCCGCGACCTGCAATCGCAGCTGGAAGGCACCGAGAACCGCATCACGGTGGCGCGCCAGCGCTACATCGCCGCGGTCCAGGACTACAACGTCACCGTGCGCAAATTCCCGACCAACCTGACGGCCATGGCCTTCGGCTACGAGGCCAAGCCTTCGTTCACGGTCGAGAACGAAAAAGCGATCTCGACCGCGCCGACGGTCGACTTCGGCAAGTAAGGCCGGCACGCAATGGCGATCCTGCGCACCCTGTGGCTGTTTGTGCTGGCGAGTGCGCTGGCCTGCACGCTGGCCGGCCCGGCCCAGGCGCAGCTGAAGGACGTGCCGCCCCTGGCCGGCCACGTAACCGACGAGGCCGGCATGCTCGACGCCGACCAGCACCAGCGCCTGGAAGCCGTGCTCGCCGACTACGAGGCGAAGACCGGCAGCCAGATTGCCGTGCTGCTGGTGAAGTCGACCGAGCCGGAAGCGATCGAGCAGTTCAGCATCCGCGTCGCGGACGCCTGGAAGCTGGGCCGCAAGGGCGTGGACGACGGCGTGCTGCTGCTGGTCGCGCGCGACAACCCGAGCTCGCTGCGGCGCCTGCGCATCGAGGCCGGCCGCGGGGTGCAGGGCGTGCTGACCGATGCCCAGTCGAAACGCATCCTGCAGGACACGATCGCACCGCACTTTCGGCAAAACCATTACTACGAGGGCCTGGTCGCAGGCGTGGGCGCCATCGCCACGCTGCTGAACCAGGAGCGATTTCCCGCGCCGGCCCAGCAGGTAGCGCCGGCCGGGAACAATGACGATGGAGGCGGGGTCGGTATGTTCGGGATTCTGATGTTGGTGTTCGGCTTCATGCTGGTGCGCTCGATGTTCCGCCCGCGCCGCACGCGCCTGTCGCGCGGCGGCTGGGGCAGCGGCGCCACCGGCTTCATCCTCGGTAACATCATCGGCAACATGAGCCGGGGCGGCGGTGGATTCGGCGGCTTTTCGGGCGGTGGCGGCGGTTTCGGCGGCGGCGG
>DNCF01000029.1:0-2843 GCA_003484545.1 Massilia sp.
CAGCACCAGCAGCAGCGACACCGCGCAGCCGGCGGCGACCAGCAGCGAACGCTGGCCCGCGTAGCGCGCCTGGGCATCCGCCACGGCCTGGCCGACCGTCACCACCAGCCCGTATTCGGGCAGGGTACGCCAGCCGTAGTAACGCTCGATGCCGTCCATGCGGCTGATGCGGTGGAAGGTGCCCCACGGGCCGCTGCCCGGGATATACGGCGCACCGGAAAGCGTGCGGCCGCTGTCGCGGGTCACTTCCCCGCGCGTGGTGCGCGCCACGACGATGCCGCCGTCGCGCACCAGGGCGATCGAGGCATTCTCGCCGAGGTCGATGGTGTCGTAGAAGCGCGAGAAGTACGAGGGGGCGACGGCGGCGATGATGACCCCGGCCAGGCTGCCGTCCTCGCGGTAGATCGGCCGCGTGAACTGGACCGACCACAGGCCGGAAACGCGGCCCTTGAGCGGCTGGCCGATCACGAGCCGGTCGCTGCCGCCGGCATCGAGCTGGGCGCGCACGTGGGCGCGGTCGCTCAGGTCGATCCGGCGCGAGACGTCGCCGACGCTGGAAAACACGGCGATGCCCTGGGCGTCGGTGACGATCATGTTGACCAGCAGGTGGCCCTGCAAATGGGTGTTGAGTTCGTTGACGATGGCGCGGAACTGGTCCGGGTTGCGCAGCCAGCTCAGGCGCAACTGGCTCAGCGACAGGTCGATCGAGGTGACGGTCGAGCGCACTTCCTCGGCAAAGGCGTGCGCCAGGTTCTGGACGTTGCGGTTGCTTTCGTCACGCGCCGTGGCACGCAGTTCGACATGGGCGCGGGCCACCAGCAACCAGACCACCGGCAGTGCGACCAGCAGGAGAACCGCAAGGCGCAGCAGCACGGCGCGCCGAAAATAAGGACGCGCGGCGCGGACGAAACGCAGCGAAGTATCGATCTGATGGGGCATGGCCGGGAACGACCCGGCAGCATGAGGGTCGGCTGGATAACAGTTGACGAAAAATCACTTGCGAATTGTATAGTCGACGTATCCTTGCGGCAAGCTAAACGCCCGATTTGTTGTTTCAATGCACACTTAATTTCTTTATGGAATGAAATCTTCTTTCATTTTCATTTCTTTTATGAAATTATATTTCATCCCGATGTGGTCGTGCATAATGCGGGTTCACCTCCCAAGCCGATGAAACTCCTCCTTAACATCGCCGGCGTGCTGGCGCTCGTGCTCGCGATCCTCGGCCTGTTCCTGCCGCTGGTGCCGACCACGCCCTTCCTGCTGCTGGCGTCGGCCTGCTTCGCCCGCGGCTCGGACCGCCTGCACGGCTGGCTGGTCAATCACCGGGTATTCGGCGTCTACCTGCGCAATTTCGAAGCGGGCAACGGCATCCCGCTGCGGGCCAAGATCGTGGCCTCGGTCATGATGTGGAGCTCGCTCGTGGTGGCGATGCTGCGCTTCGAGCACCTGGGGCTGCGCATCGCCCTGGCCTTGATCGGGTGCAGCGTCAGCCTGTACCTGTGGCGCTATTTGCCGACGCTGCGGACCGTCGCGCGCTGAAGCCGTATCAGCGCGCGCCCGCGTTGTCCGCGATCGACTGCGCCACGCCCTCTTCGACATCGATCAGGAACCGCGCTCCGGTCCCGGACAGGGCCAGGCTCGGCGCCGCCAGCTCCAGCAGGCAGGCCAGCATCGGCCGGAACCAGCCGGTATCGCTGCCGAGCTCGGGATGGGCGTGCGTGTCGGACAAATAGATCACCGCGCGCGTCACCATGTTCGGGTCGCGCCCGAGCAGTTCCACGTATTCGGCATGCTGGGTAGCTTCCTGCGCCAGCCGGTGGGTCAGGGTCTCGAGAATATCCTGGGACGCGCCCTGGGTCCCGGCCAGCAGGATGCGCGCCAAAGCGGCGCAGGCGTCGTCGAGTTCTTGGGTAAGCAGGTGCATGGTGGTTGGTCGATGTTCCAATCGTGACGCTCGGTATGACTGTGCCGGGTTCGGCCCTTTGACCGATAATCGTAAGCGATATCCACGACCGGCGAACAGCATGGAATTTCAATTTCTCGGCACCTCGGCAGGCACCCCGACCCGCGCCCGCAACGTCACCGGCCTGGCGCTGCGCGCGCCCGGCGGCAAGGCATGGTACCTGGTCGACTGCGGCGAGGCCACCCAGCACCGCATCCTGCGCACCGGCTATTCGCTGATGACGCTGGGCGCGGTCTTCGTCACCCACATCCACGGCGACCACTGCTACGGCCTGCCCGGCCTGCTCGCCAGCGCCGGCATGCTCAATCGTACCGCGCCGCTCCTGATCGTGGCCCCGCCCTCGGTGCGGCGCTTCGTGCAGGCCGTGTGCGAGACCAGCGAGCTGACGCTGCCCTACCCGCTCGAATTCGTCGACGTCGAGGAAGCGATGGACCTCGACCACCTGCCCGACGTGCAGGTGCGCGCCACCGCGCTGTCGCACCGCGTGCCGACCTTCGCCTACAGTTTCACCGAAAAACAGATCGAGCGGCGCCTGGACGTGGACAAGCTGCGCCGCGACGGCATCGCGTCCGGCCCCGGCTGGGGGCGGCTGCAGGCGGGCGAGGACATGCTGCTCGCCGACGGCACGCTTGTCCGCAGCGCCGACTACCTGCTGCGGCCGCGCGCGGCGCGCAAGATCATCGTCGCCGGCGACAACGACACCCCGTCCCTGCTGGCGGCGCAGGCGCAAGATGCCGATGTGCTGGTGCACGAAGCCACCTATACCCAGGCGATCCTGGAAAAGATCGGGCCGGGACCGCAGCACAGCTCGGCGCAGATGGTCGCCGCCTTTGCCCGCGAAGTGAAGCTGCCGAACCTGGTGCTGACCCACTTCAGC
>DNCF01000029.1:3044-3445 GCA_003484545.1 Massilia sp.
CTGGCGCGCGACCTGCAGCGCTATGCGCTGGACCGGCACGGGGAACTCGCCCTCGTTCCCGATTGAAGGCGCCAGGCGTCGGCCGTCACGTTAGCGCTGCGTGCGCCATATTCATAACCGATGTGCTAACTTTCTTGCCAATCCGTCTCGAAACGGGCCGAGCAATGTAGAAGACGCTGCGGGAGTGTCCTTTGAAGATTTCCCCTGGTTCACTTTTATTCGTTCTCTTGGCATCGCCGCTTGCGGCCCTGGCGCAGCAAACGGCGGCCGACCGTATTCCGGACACCATGGAAGCGCGGGTCGCCGCCTGCGTCGGCTGCCATGGCGCCGCCGGACGCGGCGTCGAAAACGTCTACTTCCCCCGCCTTGCCGGCAAGCCTGCCGGCTACCTCTACAACCAG
>DNCF01000037.1:0-485 GCA_003484545.1 Massilia sp.
GGCGCCGTCGGCTTGGTCTTCGCCAGCGCCACCAGGCGGCCGCAGTCGCTGTCTTCGCCGGGACCGGTATTGATCAGCGGGATCAGGGCCGCCACCGGCGCCGCGATCGCGGCGAGCGCCGCCGCGCCGCCGGCCTTCAGCGCCAGCACGCCCTTGTCGACCGCGACGTCGGGCTTGCTGAAGGGGCCGCGCACGTACAGCGGCGAGCGCAGCGTGAACAGGCGCAGCGCCTTGGTCTCCGGGTGGATGGTCAGGTCCAGCGCTTCGTTGCCGAGGTTGACCGTGCCGTCGACCCGGATGATCGCCTCCTTGGTGTCGACCACGAAGACCTGGGACTGCATCACGCCCTTCCTGACGTCGAAGTCGGCCGCCAGGCAGTTCAGTTCGACCGGCTTGTCGCCGAACAGCTTGGTGACGATGATGTTGCCGACGTTCAGCCCCATCATCTCGAGCAGCATCTTGCTGATCGTGCCCTGGTTCACCAG
>DNCF01000037.1:686-2508 GCA_003484545.1 Massilia sp.
GATCGTGCCCTGGTTCACCAGCGCCTTGACTTCGCCGTTCGAGGAGCCGAGCAGGGCGGCGACCGAGGTGCCGGTGGCCGACAGCTGGGCGTCGCCGTTGACCTGGCCGACCGTCGCCTGCATCTGCTCGATGGTCGGGAACAGCTGCTTGATCTGGATGTGGCGCGCCTGCACCTTGGCAGTGGCGGCGATCGTGTTGCCCGCCTTGCCGCTGCCGTCCAGGCGGATGGTCGAGCGCAGGGTGCCGCCGGCCACGCCGAAGTCGAGCGGCGCCAGGGTGATCACGCCGTCCTTCATGATCAGGTGGGCCGACAGCTTGCTGATCGGGAGCGTCTTTTCGCGGACAATCTTGTCCGCGGCGTAGCGCACGTCGGCGTCGATGGCTTTCCATCGTTCTGTCCGGAACTCCTCGACCGGCAGCACCTTGCCGCCCGGCTGCACCGCCTCGACGCCGCGCGCTTTCTTGCTCGCGTTCGAGTCGGCGCCGATCAGCGGGCCGAGGTCTTCGAACACCAGCTTGTTCGAGGCGACATTGCCCGACAGCTTGCCGCGCGGCTTGCCGCCCTCGTAGACCAGCTTGCCGTGGATGTCGCTCGAGCCGACCTTGCCCTTGAAGTTCTCGTAGGTCCAGCGGCCGTATTCGCGGTCGAGCTCGCCGCGCAGGCGGCCCGAGGTCGAGAAGGCCGGCGTCTCCGGCAGCGTGATGCCGGTGAAGTTGTACAGGCGCGCCATGCTGCGTCCGGCCAGTTCGAGCTGCAGGTCGACCGCCTTCAGCTTGGCCGGCGCCGTGACCGTGCCCTCGATCGCGATGCGGCTCGGGCCGCTGCGCATGTCGGCCTGCACCGGATACGGCGTGTCCTGGTCCTTCAGCGACAGCACCTGGCCGACCTTGCCGCCGCCGGTGACCGGGGCGCCGTTGTAGCTGCCGCCGACCTCGAAGCCGATCCCGTACTTCGGATCCTTGTCCAGGGTCCGCACATGGGCCGTGACGTTGGCCTTGGTGACGGCGTCGACGAAGCGCACCACGCCGTCGGTCAGCACGATGCGCTCGAGGTCGAGCTTCCACTTCGATTCCTCTTCCTTCTTCTTGTAGACCCAGTTGTAGTGCTCGTTGTCGGTGCGCACCAGGTCGACGCGCGGCGCATCGAAGCGCAGCACCGGGATGCCGATGGTCCGGTGCAGCAGGCCGAAGGGATTGAGCGAGAACGAGAACTGGCGCACCGAGGCCATGTCGGCCTGCTGCATGTTGGCCGGGTTGCCGACGTGGACGTCGTTGGCGATCAGGTGCGGCCAGGGCAGCCAGTCGCGCAGGTGGCGGTCGCCCGGCGCCATGCGGCGCGCCGGGATTTCCCACTGCACGGCGAGGTTGCCGCGGATCGCGAACGGACGCTCGATCGCTTCGCTTACCTTGGCGTTGAGCCAGGGCCGCGCCTTGTTCCAGTCGAATGTCAGGATGAAAATGACGGCGATCACCGGAATGGCGACCAGCACGCCGATCACGCTGAGCAGGATTTTCTTGCGGCGGCCGTCGTGTGGCTTGACGGCATGTTGCTCGGGTGTAGTAGTGTCGGGCATGACGATCCTTCGCTGGGAGTCAGTCTTGAACCCAGCTTAGCCCAAAGCGCCGGGATCTCGATGTGCGGTGTCGCACGCTGCAAATGGATGAGCGCCGCGAAGTGCCGTCAGTGTGCGCTAGCGAACCGAACTCTGCCGATAACAGGCTTATAACGTTAACAACTTCTTCACATAAACAGGAGAGCAGGATGGAAACCCGATCCTTGAATAAACGATTCCTTGGCGGCGCGCTGTGCGCCGCGCTGCT
>DNCF01000535.1 GCA_003484545.1 Massilia sp.
TGCCCTGCTGCGCTGGCTCGGCGAATCCGGCCACGGCGCTGGCTTCGTCACGGCCGCCGCCGCGATCTCCGCCCCGCTCGACCTGGCGCGCGGCGGCGAAGCCCTGTCCTCGGGCTTCAACATGCTCTACACGCGCATGTTCCTGCAGACCCTGAAACCGAAGTGCCTGGCCAAGCTGGAACAATTCCCCGGCCTGTTCGACCGCGACGCCCTGCTCGCCGCGCGCGACCTCTACGCTTTCGACAACGTGGTGACCGCCCCGCTGCACGGCTACCGCGACACCGACGACTACTGGCACCGCGCCAGCGCCCGCCACGTGCTGCACGAGATCACGGTGCCGACGCTCGTCCTGAACGCCCGTAACGATCCCTTCCTGCCGGGCGTGCACCTGCCGACCAGCGCATCGAAAGCGGTGACGCTGGAATACCCGGAGGAAGGCGGCCACGTCGGCTTCCCGGTCGGGCGCATTCCAGGGCGCATCGATTGGCTGCCGGCGCGCATCCTCTCCTTCTTCGACGGCACCCGCGCGCCGGACGCCTACGACTTGTGCAATGCTGCTACCCATGGATGACATCGTAATTCAGGCAATGGCCAAATGGCCGAACGTGCCCCACTGCTACGGCTGGCTCGCCCTCGACGCGCGCGGCGGCTGGCGCATGCGCGACGAGGCGGCCCAGCAGGCGAACGCGCCCGGCGACCGGCTGACCAATGAAGCGCTGGTCGGCTTCATCAACCGCAACTACCTGCACGACGAGCAGGGCCGCTGGTATTTCCAGAACGGGCCGCAGCGCGTGTACGTGAATCTCGAAGCGACGCCCTTCATTGCGCGTACCGATCCGGCGCAGGGCATGGTGGTGCAGACGGGTGCGGCGATTCCTGTGATCGAGCGCTTGTACCTGACCGAAGCCGGGGAGGCGATCGTGCAGGCGGGCGAGATCGTGGCCCAGGTCGATGACCGCGACGTGGCGCAGTTGTTCGAAGGTCTGGAACTGGACGGCAAGCCGGCCGGGGACGAGGCATTGATGGCCTGGATCGAAGGTGGCAACGAATCAATGGCGCTGCGCTATCGTGGCGCGCAGGTGCCGGTCGAGCGCATCAAGCGCGAGGAACTGCCGCAGCGCTTTGGGTTCGTGCGCACGCCCGCGCAGGCTTGACACGCTTCCCGCAACCTGGCGTCACATCCGCGTTGGCGCTTCCAGGCCCGGCATGCAATCGCTTCGACAATTTCAGGCCTGCCCAGCCCGATCATCCCGCCACGCCATCTTCGCCGCCTCGCTGATCACCGACCGCACCAGCTCCGGCTCGGAAAACTGCGGAAAATGTCCGCTCCGCTTTGCCATCACCTGCTTGCCCAGCGGCGACAGCTTTACCAGCTCATGCTGGTGTCGCGCCCGCGCCTCGCGCTGCGCGGCCGGCGTGGCCCAGCGCAGCGGATGGCTTTCGCCGGTGACAACGTACAGGGGAATCGGCGGAAACGGCGGCGCCGCTTCCAGCTCGGCCAGGGTCTGGTCGACGTGGCGCGTTTCGGCCAGCGGATGGGCCGGCATGAGGCGCTCGCCCAGCGCCTTCAGGCCGCGCTGCAAGGCATTCTCGTGCCGCGGCAGGACACGCAAGTCGTCCGGGCTGGTCGCCTCCAGCAGCACGACGGCGCCGACTTCTTCCGGGTACAGGCGCGCGAACAGGTTGACGACCAGTCCGCCAAAGGAATGACCGACCAGCACGTAGGGACGGGGCACGCCGGCGGCTTCCAGCACGTCGCGCAGGGATTCGACCATCTCGTCCGCCGTCTGGGCGCGCACCGGCTTGCTGCTGGCGCCGATGCCGGGGCGGTTGTGGGCGAAGGTGCAGTGCTCGCCGGCCAGGGCGGTAAAAATCTTGAACCAGGCGTCGACCGGGCCGCCCGTGCCATTCACCAGCACGATGGCGGGACCGCCGCTGCCGGCCATGACGTACTCGACGGTCTCGCCGGAGACGTCGATTGTCATCTTCATGGGCAGGACGACCGGACGCACGCGCTTATTTCACCTTCTCTTCGAGTTCCTTGTCCTGGCGCTGGCGCTCCCTGATCTCGCGTTCGCGCGCGTCGATCACGGACTGGTCGTAGAAGGACACGTCGCCCGCCTTGCGCGCGAGGTTGAGCTGGTCCACCGCCGCCGGCAGGGCGCCTGCCAGCACGTAGGATTCGGCCAGCGCCATGTGCTGCAAGGCGATCTTGCCCTGTTGCGAATAGGCTTTCGCCAGCAGGTCGTGGAGCTTCGGATCCTCGCGGTACTGGCGCACCTGGTCGCGCAGGTAACGCGTCGCATCGTCATACTTGCCGGCGGAGATCATGGCATCCGCGTACTGGCGCGCCAGCGCGCGCGACAGCGGATAGCGGTTGACGGCCTCCTCGGCATCCTTCAGCGCCTGCTGCGCGACTTCCTTCGGTTGGCCCGGCGCCAATTTGATCTCGAGATCGAGCCCGGCGAACATGGCGCCGCCATCGCTGGCCGGCGCTGCCGAGAACACGCCCTCCTTCGGTTTCATACTGGCCCGCGCCTTGTCGAGCCAGCTGCGCGCGGCCGCCAGGTCGCCCTGCTTCAGCGCCAGGAAAGACAAGCCGTACTGGGCCGCGACCTGTTGCTGGCGCTGCGGCTGGTTCAGCTGGGACTCGAAGGTGATGCGGGTATCGCGCAGGCCGGTCGTGCTGCCGTCCTGAAGCACGCGGGCGCGCGCCTTGGCGAGGTGAAACTCGATCGCATCGGCACGCTGGCGCAGCGGGGTCTCGCGGATGCGCGACTGGATGTCGGCAATGCGTTCGCCCGTCAGCGGGTGGCTGCTGAGGAAGGCCGGCAGTTCTCCGTAGACCTTGTTCGCGCTTTGCAGGCGCTTGAAGAAGGCGACCATGCCCGAGGTGTCGTAGCCGCCGGCGCTCATGATCTGGAAGCCGATGCGGTCGGCCTCGCGCTCGGCGTCGCGGCTGAAGCTGAGCTGGCGGTCCGCCGCCAGGCCCTGCCCGCCCATCAGCACGCCCATCGCCGCGTCCGGATTGGCTTTCGCGGCCAGCGCCGCCAGGATCATCGCGGCCAGCGGCAGCAGCGCATCCTGCTTCTGCTGGCCGATCATGCGCGCGATGTGGCGCTGCGACACGTGGCCGATCTCGTGCGACATCACCGAGGCCAGCTCGGACTCCGTCTGGGCCGCAATCAGCAGGCCCGAGTGGATGCCGATGAAGCCGCCGGGCAGCGCAAAGGCGTTCAGCACCGGGTCGCGCACCGCGAAGAAGCCGAAGTCGGCGCCGGTCTCGCCGCGCGCGCCGGGCACGGCGTCGACCAGGGCGCCGCCGAAATGGTTCAGGTAATCGAGGATCTGGTCGTCGTCGAGATAGTCGCGGTCGCGCCGGATATGGCGCATGATCTCCTCGCCGAGCTTGCGCTCGGTGATCGGCGACAGGTCTTCGCGCGCGGTGTCGCCCAGGGTGGGCAGGCGCGAGGAAGCGGCAACATTCAGGGATTGCCCGGCCGCCGAGACACAGGCGAAACCGGTCGCGGCCGACACGAGCAGGACGGCCAGCGAACGGCGCCAGCGGGCGGATGCGGGCGGCAACGCAGGATGGGTCATCGGTTTCACGGTGCTATGATAACCGCATCCGCACCCGCTTTGCCGCGGACCGAAACACTTTCTTACCCAGCCATACAGACAGACAATGACCGATCCGAACCCGACCGCCGCCTCCCCGCTCACCCATTTCGACGCCAGCGGTCAGGCCCATATGGTCGACGTCGGCGCCAAGAACGAGACCCACCGCATCGCGGTGGCCGCCGGCACCATCCGCATGCAGCCCGAGACCCTGGCGCTGATCCAGTCGGGCAACGCCAAGAAAGGCGACGTGCTCGGCATTGCCCGCATCGCCGCCATCATGGGCGCCAAGCGCACCAGCGACCTGGTGCCGCTGTGCCATCCGCTGGCCATCACCCGCGTCGCGGTCGACTTCGACGTGGATGCAGCAGCCAACAGCGTGCACTGCCGCGCCCAGGTCGAGACCCATGGCAAGACCGGGGTCGAGATGGAGGCCCTGACGGCCGTGCAGGTGGGCTTATTGACGATTTACGACATGTGCAAGGCGGCCGACCGTGGCATGGTCATGACGAATGTGCGGGTACTGGAGAAGCACGGTGGCAAGTCGGGCGACTGGACGGCAGCGATCTAGCGGTCGCCTGGCCAGCCGCGCCAGGCCCGTCATGAGCAAGGAACCGTCTTTGCACCCGGCAAGGTAGTCAAGGGCTTGAAGCCGGCTGCGTCAGCTGCAGAGGCTTGGCCGACCGGAATGTCGAAGATCCCGATGCGGCCATCCGGAATACCGCATACCGTCGGGGCGGGCTGGCCATCGTTGCCGCACTCGGCAGAGTGGACCTGGATGTTGGCCGCTGTCAGCTGCGCTTGCAGGGCTGCGAGCGAGACACCGCCGCCTCTGCACTGCAGCGAATCCATCGATTTGAACACTTTGATGCCGGCGAGTCTGGCATCGGCGCCTTCCCCGCCCCCGCCACAAGCGGTCAACGACGCCACAACTGCCAATACCGGGAGCAACATTCGCATATCAACGTCCTCTTCAGCGATCGTGACGGCGGGATCGTCGTCCGCTCCGAGTATGGACGAGCATTACATATTTGCCAAGTACCAAGTATCAACATACCCGATTGGCATGGACGCGGCGGCGCGGGCAGGTTTCATCTTGCGGGCTGCATGCTCTCCATCCATACCTGCGTGAGTGCATGCCCCATCATGCCGACCACTTTGCCGTTCGCATCGGCGAAGCGCTCCATCGACTGGCGCTGGACCACCATGGCGTTCTTCGCCAGCGCGTCGGCGCAGGATTGCGATGCGGTGATGAAGGCGCGCAACATCTGCTCCTGGATGACCGCCGCCGAACTGAACAATAATTGTTGGGTATTCGCTCTCATGGCCTCGCCATAGACGCCGGCGGCATTCGACCACAATGTCAGGAAGGGCGCCGGGATGCTGGGGAATGCCGCGTGCGGATTTGCGCTCATCGTCAACATGATGCTGTTCTCCTGGTGAGTGACCGGATTGGACAGGTTGCCGCATGGTGCGGCGCGCTACCGAGTCTACGCTTCGTTCGAGGCGCCGTCACCGGTACTGCGAAGCGACACCACTTCGCGCAACCCCGTCACGCACCAGGCGCGTTCAGTCGCGCTCAGTCACGCTCAGTCGCGGACCTCGGCCTCGACCGGCTGCGCCAGCAAGGCCAGCGACTCCTGCCAGCCGGGATAGCAGCCTCGGCCGGACTTCGACATGCGCTGCGCGTTTTTTCGCGACTTGTCCCGCCAACAGTATCCCCATGTTAAATTGCTGGTTTGTCCACGGCACACCCGTGCCTGCGCACAATAAAAACACCCGAGACACTGCTTGAAGAGGAACGAATGAAATTACGCTTGATGATGCTGGGCGCTGCCGTTGCCGCCTCCAGCGCCGTGGCCGCGCCGCGCGGCTTCACGGTGGAAGACCTGGTCAACCTGGAACGCGTCGGCAGCCCGGCCCTGGCGCCGGACGCCAGCCGCGTCGTCTACACCGTGCGCAGCACCGACATGGACAAGAACCGCGGCCACACCAAGCTGTGGATGGTCGACCTGCGCGATGCCAAGGCGGCGCCGAAAGTCTTCGTTTCCCACGACAGCAGCAGCACCGACCCGGAATGGTCGCCCAAGGGCGACGCCGTCTACTTCCTGTCGAGCCGGTCCGGCAGCGCCCAGGTCTGGCGCCAGCCGGTCGGCGGCGGCGCGCCGGTGCAGGTGACCAACCTGCCGCTGGACGTCGACAACTTCCGCGTTTCTCCCACCGGCGACCGTATCGCGTTGAGCATGGCCGTGTTCCGCGACTGCGCCGACCTGGCCTGCACCAAGCAGCGCATGGACGCGCAGGCCAAGAACAAGGCGACTGGCCGCGTGTATGACCGCCTGTTCGTGCGCCATTGGGATACCTGGGCCGATGGCCGCAACGCGGTGCTGTTCTCGGCGCCGCTGAACGACAAGGGCGTGGTGGCCGGCGAACCTGTCAGCCTGTCCGGCTCGCTCGACGGCGACGTGCCCTCGAAGCCCTTCGGCGACCGCGAGGAATACCGCTTCAGCCCGGATGGCAAGACCGTCGTCTTCTCGGCCCGCATCGCCGGCAAGACCGAGGCCTGGTCGACCAACTTCGACGTCTATGCGGTCCCGGCCGCCGGTGGCGCCGCGCCGCGCAACCTGACCGCGGACAATCCTGCCTGGGACACCAAGGCCGTGTTCTCGCCGGACGGCAAGACGCTGGCCTACCTGGCGATGGCGCGTCCCGGCTTCGAGGCCGACCGCTACCAGATCATGCTGATGGACGTGGCGACTGGCCAGAAGCGCAAGCTCGCCGCGGACTGGGACCGCTCGGCCGGCGGCCTGCAATGGACCGTCGACGGCAAGGCGCTCATCGTGGACGCCGAGGACATCGGCCAGCACCGCCTGTTCAGCATCGACGTGGCCAGCGGCAAGGTCACCGGCCTGACCGACAAGGGTGCGATCGGCGGCTTCGACGTGCGCCGCGACACCGTCGCCTTCACCCTGGCTTCGCTGAACTCGCCGGCCCAGCTGTATTCGATGAAGCTGGGCAGCGCCAAGCCGGTGCAGCTGACCGCGAACAACGCCGACAAGCTGGCCGACGTGCGCTTCGGCGACTTCGAGCAGTTCTCGTTCAAGGGTGCGAACGGCGACACCGTCCATGGCTACGTGATGAAACCGTGGAACGCCACCCCGGGCGCGAAGTATCCGATCGCCTTCCTGGTCCATGGCGGCCCGCAGGGCAGCTTCGGCAATAGCTGGAGCTACCGCTGGAATCCGCAGGTGTACGCCGGCGCCGGCTATGCCACCGTGTTCATCGACTTCCACGGCTCGACCGGCTATGGCCAGAAGTTCACGGATTCGATCAGCGGCGACTGGGGCGGCAAGCCGCTCGAGGACCTCCAAAAAGGCCTGGCGGCCGCCGTGCAGAAATTCCCCTGGCTCGACCGCGAGCGCAGCTGCGCGCTGGGCGCCTCTTACGGCGGCTACATGATGAACTGGATCGAGGGCAATTGGTCGGACGGCTTCAAGTGCATCGTCAACCACGACGGCGTGTTCGACACCCGCGGCATGGCCTACTCGACCGAAGAGCAGTGGTTTACCGACTGGGAAAGCGGCGGCCCGTATTTCGCGGTGCCGGAGAATCACGAACGCTTCAATCCGGTCCACCACGTGAACAAGTGGAAGACGCCGATGCTGGTGATCCAGGGCGACCTCGACTTCCGGATCCCGACCGCGCAGGCGCTGTCGACCTTCACGGCGCTGCAGCGCAAGGGCATCGAGAGCAAGCTGCTGGTCTTCCCGGACGAAAACCACTGGGTGCTGAAGCCGGCCAACTCGGTGCTCTGGCACCACACGGTGATCGGCTGGCTCGACCAGCACCTGAAGCGCTGATCCCGTCTCGGCCTGCCGACAAAGCCCGCCCCTTGGCGGGCTTTTTTATTGCCTGTGACAATCGGCGGTTTTTCCCCGGCATGACCGCTGGTATCATGCTCCTCTTCGCTGGCCTGGCGGCCAGCTATCCGGAAAATCATCATGCATGTCGGCCAGGCGCACGAACTGAAACCCGAGGACTACGATTTCGAGACCATGAACCTGCAGGTCGGCACGCGCCTGCAGTTCATCACGCATCGCCGCGTCAAGCCCGTCCAGCATTTCTCGAGCCTGATCGGCTACGTGAAGGACGAGTACATCATCCTCAAGATTCCGATGGAAAACGGGGCGCCGATCGCGCTGACCGAGGGCGAGCGCCTGACGATCCGCGTGTTCTCGGGCGTGAAGGTGTGCTCGTTCGCCTGCACCGTCGAGCGCGTATTCGCGCGGCCGCTGTTCTACGTCCACGTCTCGTTCCCGAAATCGGTGCAAGGCACCAGCCTGCGCACGGCGATGCGGGTCAAGGTCGACCTGCCGGCCCAGCTTGCCGGCAGCGGCGGCAGCCAGGCCTGCAACATCGTCAACCTGTCGGTGACGGGCGCCCTGATCGAATCGAAACGCCGCCTGCCGCAGGACGACGACACCTTGACGCTGCAGTTCGTCCTGAAGGCGCCGCCGGACGACCAGGAAGTGAAAGTCAACACGCGCGCCTCGATCCGCAACGTCAATGTGGTGCAGGCGGGGGATGGCGAGACCTTCACCTACGGAGTGCAGTTCATCGATCTCGATCCGGTGCATTACACGTTGTTGCAGAACATGACGTATGAGGCGTTGTTGGCGGATCGGCAGAAGATTGTTTGAATAGCTGGAATAAAAATGGCACTACCGGTGTGATCCGGCAGCGCCAATGCAAAAAAAGCCACCCGAGAGTGGCTTTTTTTTAGGCGGCTAGCGTATTAGCCGTTGTTATCGTCGGGTTCGGTAGCTGCGCCTTGCGAGCAGCCGGTCGGCAGGAATTTGTCGGTGTTAGCGAAACCAGTGGTCACGCAGCTGTAGACGCCATCAGCCGAGCGATTCAGAGCGATAGTCGGAGCGGTGCCGGCAACAGCTGCCAAACGGCCTGGGTTTTGAATGGTGCAAGTGATCACGTCGCTAGCGGCGCCAGTGGTAGGTGGAACGACGTCGATGGCGCAGTTGCCGGTGTTTGCTTGCAGGCCCGAAGCAGTGGTGTATTCTGCGTCGGTGCTGATCTTACCTTCGACAACGGCCATTTCGTAGCCAGTCTTGCCGCCGCTGATGTCAGCGTAGGCAGCAGCTGCCTTCGACTTGGCGATGTAGTCCTGGTAGGCCGGAATGGCGACGGCGGCCAGGATGCCGATGATCGCGACAACGATCATCAGTTCGATCAGGGTGAAGCCTGCTTGTGCTTTCTTAGCGATTTTCATGGTGTATCTCTCCAGGGGTCAGTAGTCGGTTGGGGTACTGCATTGTTTGGTGCCACGCTTCATCTATTGCAAACGCCGTGCCAGCCCATTCCCCCAAGAAATTATTGATTTCCTTGAAACAAAAGCGACAATTTACGGCAGAGCTGGCTCAAGTCGTGACAAATTTTGTCAGTACATAAGCAATTTCTGTCGAGCAATACACGTTTGCGCAAGAATTGTCACCGGGGTGCGTGCCAGCCCGACCGCCGGCATGATGCCGCAAGACCTCCCGGCCACGGCTGAGCTGACACAATAAAAAAGGGAAGCCCGCAGGCTTCCCTCTTCGCGACAAGAATCGTCAGGAATTACAGCATGGCCTTCAGCAGGCGCGCCATTTCCGACGGGTTCTTGGTGGTCTTGATGCCGCACGCTTCCATGATGTCCAGCTTGGCTTGCGCGGTGTCGTCGCCGCCCGAGATCAGCGCGCCGGCGTGGCCCATGCGCTTGCCCGGAGGCGCGGTGACGCCAGCGATGAAGCCGACGACCGGCTTCTTCATGTTGTCCTTGATCCAGCGCGCTGCGTTGGCTTCGTCAGGACCGCCGATCTCGCCGATCATGATGACTGCATCGGTATCCGGATCGTCGTTGAACATCTTCATCACGTCGATGTGCTTCAGACCGTTGATCGGATCACCGCCGATGCCGACTGCCGACGACTGGCCCAGGCCCAGCGCGGTCAGCTGACCGACTGCTTCATAGGTCAGGGTGCCCGAGCGCGACACGACGCCGATGCGGCCCTTCTTGTGAATGTGGCCCGGCATGATGCCGATCTTGATTTCGTCCGGGGTGATCAGGCCTGGGCAGTTCGGGCCCAGCAGCAGGGTCTTGGAGCCGGCCTTGGCCATGCGGTCCTTGATTTCCATCATGTCACGGACCGGGATGCCTTCGGTGATGCAGATTGCCAGTTCCAGTTCGGCTTCGACAGCTTCCCAGATGGCGGCGGCGGCGCCTGCCGGCGGAACGTAGATGACCGAGACGGTTGCGCCGGTTTCGGATTTCGCTTCCTTGACCGATGCGTAGATCGGGATGCCTTCGAAGTCTTCGCCGGCTTTCTTCGGGTTCACGCCTGCGACGAAGGCTTCACGGCCGTTCGCGTAGTCGCGGCACATACGGGTATGGAACTGACCGGTCTTGCCGGTGATACCCTGGGTGATGACTTTTGTATCTTTGTTGATCAGGATCGACATTTGTTTATTCCTTCGAATTAGGCTTTACCAGCGGCAGCGGCGACAACAGCCTTGGCTGCATCTTCCATCGTATCGGCCGAGATGATCGGCAGGCCCGAGTCGGCCAGCATCTTCTTGCCCAGGTCTTCGTTGGTGCCCTTCATGCGCACGACCAGCGGCACTTGCAGCGACACGGCCTTCGACGCGGTGATCACGCCTTCGGCGATGACGTCGCAGCGCATGATGCCGCCGAAGATGTTGACCAGGATGGCTTTCAGGCCCGGGTTCTTCAGCATGATCTTGAAGGCTTCGGTGACCTTCTCGGCGGTTGCACCGCCGCCGACGTCCAGGAAGTTGGCCGGCTCGCCGCCGAACAGCTTGATGGTGTCCATGGTGGCCATGGCCAGGCCGGCGCCGTTCACCAGGCAGCCGATGTTGCCGTCGAGCGAGATGTAGGCCAGGTCGAACTTCGAGGCTTCGACTTCGGCCGGATCTTCTTCGTCCAGGTCGCGGTAGGCGACGATTTCCGGGTGACGGAACAGGGCGTTCGAGTCGAAGTTGAACTTCGCGTCCAGGGCGATGACCTTGCCCGAGCCGGTCAGGATCAGCGGGTTGATTTCAGCCAGCGAAGCGTCGGTTTCCCAGTATGCCTTGTACAGGCCTTGCAGGTTGGCGCGCGCGTCGGCGATCGAGCCTTCCGGCACGCCGATCTTGGCGGCGATGTCGTCGGCTTGCGCGTCGGTCAGGCCGATGGCCGGATCGATGGCGATCGAGTGGATCTTTTCCGGGTTGCTGTGCGCGACTTCTTCGATGTCCATGCCGCCTTCCGACGAGGCCATCAGCACGACCTTCTGGGTGACGCGGTCGGTGACCAGCGAGACGTACAGTTCCTTCTTGATGTCCGCGCCTTCTTCGATCAGCAGACGGCGCACTTTCTGGCCTTCCGGACCGGTCTGGTGGGTCACGAGCTGCATGCCCATGATCTGGTCGGCGTATTCCTTGACCTGTTCCAGCGACTTGGCAACCTTGACGCCGCCGCCCTTGCCGCGGCCGCCAGCATGGATCTGGGCCTTGACGACCCAGACCGGGCCGCCCAGCTCTTCAGCTGCCTTGACGGCCTCTTCCACCGACATGCACGGAATGCCGCGCGGTACCGTCACCCCGAACTTTCGGAGGATTTCTTTGCCCTGATACTCATGGATTTTCATGCTGGCTTCCCTTCTTCTGTTACTGATATGGATAGTTAATTGGAAAACTTCGACATCGGAGTTTAACCCGGTACGGCCTTGATCGCCCAACGAGGGTAATACCGTGCCACGGCGGGACCGTCAGCGCGCAGCGCGTGGCAACGGTCGATTTCGTAAGGACGCTCAGCGTCGCCTTGGGCGGCATTGCGCGTCTCGAACGCATCATCGGCGAAGGCCTGGATTGCCACGGTGGGCAGGACCTGCGCCAGTTCAGTCAAATGGGTGCAGCCGAGCACGCCCGAGAGGCGGTCTTTCAGGTGCAACCGGAAATGCTTGGCGAGCGACAGGCCGACCAGCTTCTTGTAAGCGGGACCTATGGTGTCGCAATAGCCGGGATACGGCACCGAGTCGGACGCGGCTTCGGCGTCGACGATCTCGAGGTCGCGATTGATGGTGATGCGCAGGCTCAGGTCATGCACGGCGGTGCCGGCCGGACGGACGCCGGAAGCGAGCGGGATGTCCTGTGCCTTGATGTCGCGAATGCGCGCGTCGAGGTCCCACAGGCCATCGTCGCGCGCGTACGCTTCGACGGTAATGGCGCGCGTGTGCCGGAGCTGGCGCGGAGCGGGAGAAGACAGAGGCATAAAAACGGTGCCGACAGGGCGGCGGTCAAATGTTGCAGCCGGTGTGCTTGAATAGCACGTTGCCGCAGCTTCTGCGGCAACAACCGCTCATGCGGCGCTGCTTAAACCGTGAAAGTTTAGCACAGGCCGATAGCGGTTGCACTGCAACATGACCCATTGACCACGCCGCCGACCGGGGAATATCGAAAGAATGGCAAGCCTGCCAATGTTGCCTGTACAGGGTCGAGGGATGCCACAGCAGCGGGTCGACTCAGGAAAGGTCGTTGCGGAAGAAGCAGTTGATGCCTTCGCCGTCGAGGCAGATCTGGGCATCGCGGTCAATGGTGGCCGACCAGATACCCTCGCCCGCCTCGGGCTCGGTGCCGCGCCAGACAACGCCGGAAAACGACACCGACAGGGCCGGGCCGCCTTCTTCGCGCCAGGAGCCGCGGATTTCGTCGGTATTGCGGCCCGGGCCGCTGGTTTGCAGGACGTAGTCGCCGCCGGGGCGTACGTCGAGCACGATGGACATGTCGGCGGTGCTGAGAATATAGACGCCGGCGGGGCTGGTGGGCGCCTGGGTGCAGCCGATCAGGCCGGCAGCCAGTCCTAGTGCGAGCAACGCTTTCATCTTGTTCCCTTCTCGATCGCTCGGGTGGCCGCGGCAGGCGCCGCGGACTGGAGCGGCGAGGCCTGCGGCCTGGAGTACGGTATGCGTGGCCTCGGTTTATCAAGCGCCAGCGCGCAGCGCCATCCGTCGTTGAGGAATATGCAGAGCATATCGGCGAATGGCGCTCCGCGCTGGCGCCTGCGGGGCGTTTGGCCCGATGTGGCCCAGATTTGGCCTAAGCAGGCTTACCGGACACTGTAAGGTCAAAAATCGTCGTCGTCCGGGGCGCCCTTGAGCGCCTCGCGCACGGCGCGCTGGGAAAAGCCGCGCGCCATCAGGAAGCGCATCTGCTTGGCGCGCTCGGGCGCGTCCCGGGCAACGGTGCCGAATTTGCGGCGCCAGACTTCGACGGCGCGCGCGGTTTCGCTCTCGGCCAGTTCGGACTTGAGCTCGGCGAGCGCTTCGCCGTTCACGCCGTGGCTCTGCAATTCGGCCACGACGCGGCTGTTGCCATAGCGGGAAGCTTTTCGGTGAATCAGCGATTCGGCGAAACGCTCCTGCGACAGCCAGTTATTCTTTTCCAGGAAATCGAGGAGGGCTTCGACGTCGTCGCCCTCCTCCGCATGGCGCGCCAGCTTGCGGCCCAGCTCGAGCCGGCTGTGCTCCCTCATGGAGAGGAAACGCAGGGCCCGAGCCTTCAGGCTCAAGGGTGGCGCGGGCATGGTGCTGCTATCAGAACAGTCAAAGCGCAGTCAAAGCACGCTCAAGCTTATTCCGAAACGGCCTTCAGCTTCGGCGTGTCGTCGCCGTCGGCAGCGACCGGCGGCAGTTCGCGCACGCCCAGCGCCGCGCGGACCTTGTTCTCGATCTCGCGTGCCAGTGCCGGACGATCCTTCAGGAACTGACGGGCGTTGTCCTTTCCCTGGCCGATGCGCTCGCCGTTGTAGCTGTACCAGGAACCCGACTTCTCGACGATCTTGTTGTCGGCGCCCAGGTCCAGGATTTCGCCTTCGCGCGAGGTGCCTTCTCCGTACAGGATGTCGAAGTGGGCTTCCTTGAACGGCGGCGCGATCTTGTTCTTGACGACCTTGACCTTGGTTTCGTTACCGATCACCTCGTCGCCGGACTTGATCGAGCCGGTACGGCGGATGTCCATGCGCACGGAGGCGTAGAACTTCAGCGCGTTACCGCCGGTCGTGGTTTCCGGGCTGCCGAACATGACGCCGATCTTCATGCGGATCTGGTTGATGAAGATGACCAGCGTGTTGGTGCGGTTGATCGAGCCGGTCAGCTTGCGCAGCGCCTGCGACATCAGGCGGGCTTGCAGACCCGGCAGCGAGTCGCCCATGTCGCCTTCGATCTCGGCGCGCGGAGTCAGTGCCGCCACCGAGTCGATGACCACCAGGTCGACCGAACCCGAACGCACCAGGGCGTCGGTGATTTCCAGTGCCTGCTCGCCGGTGTCCGGCTGCGAGATCAGCAGCTCGTCGAGCTTGATGCCCAGCTTTTGCGCATAGGTGACGTCGAGCGCGTGCTCGGCGTCGATGAATGCGCAGGTGCCGCCGAGCTTTTGCATCTGGGCGATGGTCTGCAGGGTCAGCGTGGTTTTACCCGACGATTCCGGACCGTAGATTTCCACGATACGGCCGCGCGGCAGGCCGCCGACGCCAAGGGCGATGTCCAGGCCCAGCGAGCCGGTGGACACGGTTTGCACTTCCTCGACCGGTGCGCTGGTGTCCATGCGCATGACCGAGCCCTTGCCGAACTGCTTTTCGATTTGCGCGAGGGCGGCGGCCAGCGCCTTGCCTTTTTCGGAGGCGTTTACTGCGAGTTTTTTGTCGTCCATAATTTTCTTTCAGTCTCGGAGGTAACCAAGGTGTGGGCGCCGTCGCGCAATTCAATACCTAGTACTGTATAAAAATCCAGTGGTTTTGGCAAGCGCTATCTCGCTCCGTCGTGTGAGAAAGCTCGCATTGTTGCGCTAAATCAAACACAATAAAGGCCGCAGCGAGGTTTAATCAAAAACGAGGTGGAACATGCGAATTTTACTTGCGGAAGATGATAGCGTACTCGCCGACGGACTGACGCGCTCGCTGCGCCAGTCCGGCTATGCGATCGACTGCGTGCGCAACGGCGCCGATGCCGATACCGCGCTCTCGACCCAGGAGTTCGACCTCCTGATCTTGGACCTCGGTTTGCCCAAAATGTCCGGCCTCGAAGTGCTGCGCCGCCTGCGCGCCCGCTCTTCCCTGCTGCCGGTGCTGATCCTGACCGCGGCCGACTCCGTCGAGCAGCGCGTCGAGGGACTCGACCTCGGCGCCGACGACTACATGGCCAAGCCCTTCGCCCTGTCCGAACTGGAAGCGCGGGTGCGCGCACTGACCCGGCGCGGCGCCGGCGGCGGCCCGGCCGTGATCCGCCACGGCCCGCTCTCGTACGACCAGGTCGGGCGCAGCGCCTACATCAACGAACAGATGCTCGACCTGTCGGCGCGCGAACTCGGCCTGCTCGAGATC
>DNCF01000534.1 GCA_003484545.1 Massilia sp.
GCGCCGTTAAGCACGCGCGCAGGACCCGCTACGCGGCGGCGGGCACGCCGCCGCGTATCCTTGCAACGTCCCTCCATGAGCGTCGCCGATATTTCGTCATTACACGTTTTTCTAAGCGATAATTGACCCCATCCTGGTCACCGATCGCTGCGATGCCGCGCCACCACCCTGCCCCATCTTCCACCTCCGCCCTGACCGCGGCGCCAGCCGTCGAGCGCACCGGCATTGCCGAGGCGCCGCTGAAGACGGCCTCGCGCATCGCGCGCGCCTCGCGCCTGTACGAAGTGATGGACCTGATGCTCGATTCGGTGGGCGACCCGCTGGCGCTGAAGAACCTGGCCGCCTCGGCCAGTTACTCGTCCTTCCACTTCGACCGCATCTTCCGCGAGCTGACCGGCTTCTCGGCCGTCGAATACCAGCGCAAGCGCCGCCTGCGCCGCGCCGCCCACCTGCTGCGCCACGAGCCCGACGTACCGGTGCTGCACATCGCCCAGGACTGCGGCTTCCCCTCGAACGCGGCCTTCGCGAAAGCCTTCAAGCAGCAGTTCTCGATGTCGGCCAAGGCCTGGCGCGAAGGCGGCTGGCGCGCCTACATGGACCAGCAGGTCGGGCGCGAGAGCGACGTCAGCTTCTTCGTGGCCGAGCCCGACAACCTCGACGTGCTGCTGGCGCCCTACTGCCCGCCCGAGCCGGGCAGCGTGGCCGCCCGCATCCGCGTCCAGACCCTGCCGGCGGTCACGCTGCGCTACCAGCGCTTCTTCGGCCAATCCGGCGCGGCGCTCTCGATCGCCTGCAACAATTTCATCTGCGAGCGCGAAAGCCTGGGCGCGGTGAATCGCACCACCGCCTGGTATGGCGTGTTCGACGAGGACCCGGGTTTCACGGGCGAACGCGAATACTGCTACGACTTCGGCTATGGCGGCGAGGCCACATCCTGTCCGGCGCCCGCCCCGGCGCTCGGCATGCGCGTGCTGCCGGCCGGCGTCTACGGCGTGCTGGAGTTCCACGGCGAGTGGCCGCGCTTCCGCTCGATGTACGAGGACTGGCTCGACAGGCAGGCCTTCTGGCGGCTGGACAGCACGCGGCCGCATATCCAGAAGGTCGAGCGCGATGCGAGCGGCACATGGCAAGGGTGGCTGGCCTTGCCGGTCAAGAAGCGCTAGGCGGCTGGTGGCATCCGGGCGAACAATCACCGCTCCGCACAGCGCCCGAAGTAGCTCCGCAAACCATTTCTCGAAACATACCGTGACCTACCCGGTTCCATCACATATGGATGCCCTCAGTGGATCAGCATTGTGCTTTCGGGGAAGACGTCCGTGGTGATCCGGGCACGCAATGTCAATCCCAGGTCGTCGGTATCGACCTCCGATCTCCCACATAAAGGTTGACTAACAGTTACTTCGTGAAGATGATGTCGACCATCATCAAAAAGTTACCTATGTCATGTTCAAACAGGCCAGCGCTGCACTTCTCATCTGTTCTCTTACAGCCTGCGGCGGGGGTGGCGATGGCACCGCTCCAGCGCCCGCGCCCGCGCCGCCAGTAGCGGCTATTCCCGAACCCGTCGTTCCCCCTGTAGCCGAACCGTCACCGCCCCCCTTGTCCCTTGCCTTGACTGCCGCCGCGCAGTCGCTGGAGTTAGCGGAAGGCGGAGCGGGAAGCCTGACGTTCATCGCGACCGTATCAGGCACCAGCAGCAAGCCCGTCGTACCGGTCATTCGATACGATCGGCTTCAGTTTACTGCCGGCGCCATCGATACCAGTCAGCCCGGACACTATCGGGTGACGCTGCAAACCTTGCCGGACCCTTCCGGTGGAACCAAATCCAGCCAGGTTTCTTTCCAGCTGTGCGAGGATGCCGCGTGCGAGCGGCCTTATGCCGACACCCTGCGCACCCTGCCTGTTTCGGTCACGGTCAAACTGCGCGATTGGGGCACCATGCAACGCAACGGCGCGCACCGCGGTTATGTTCCGTTACAGCTCGATCCGGCGGCATTCACGCAGTTATGGTCGTGGTCAGCGCCACAATCTGTCGCGCTCAATCCGGTCGCAACCGGTGAGGGCAAGGTATTCGTCACATCCGATAACCCTGGCCAGAATCTGGTGTACGTGCTCGACGAGCAGACCGGCAAGGTGCAGTGGCAGAAGACCGGCACCGATTTCAAGCCACACGCTCCTGCCTACGCCAACGGAATGGTGTATGTGCGCGCAACTGAGGAAGCCAATTCTATTGCGAGTACCCGCATCTGGGCCATGGATGCAAAGTCCGGAGCGATGATGAAGACGCTAGCGCTCAATACCAATGGCTATGCGCTGGCACCGGTGATCGATGGCGGCACGCTGTTTTCTGAAGGCGGCTATTTTTCAAGCGGCCTATCGTCGTTTGCGGTAGCCGATGGCACGCTGAACTGGAGTATCAACCAAGGCAACGCCAAGCTGTCCGCGCCGGCTCTCGACGACGAGCACGTCTATTACTACGACGGCAGCAAGCTGTTTATTTATCGGCGCGCCGACGGCATACGCACGGGCACGATTACCGACCCTGTTGCCGTCGTCCGCAATACTTCGACCGATCCGATGTCGGCGCCGGTTCTCGGATCGCGCAGCAATGTGCTGGTCCTGTCGGGCACGCAGTTCACTGGTTTCTGCTGTACCAGCGCAAGCGGTGGCAGCAATCGACCAATCGTCAATCTCAGCGTCGATCCTGCCGCACCGGGAATGCTGTGGAAAACGGCAGACGGCTACCTGACGCAGCCTGCGTTGTCCGGCGGGGTGATCTATGCCGGCACCGGAGCGATCTACACTGGGGCGAGCTCGGGTTACACGGCTCGCTTTGACGCCATCAGCGAAGAGACCGGAGAGATACTGTGGTCATGGACGCCGCCAGCGCCGGACATATCGTTCTACCGCAACGTCGTCGTGACGAAAAACCTGGCCTTCGTCAGCACGGACAAGAATGTCTACGCGATCGACCTGAAGACCCATCAGGCGGTCTGGAAAGCTCCTTATCCCGGCGACCTTGCCATTGGCGCCAACCAGGTACTGCTGATCTCTGTCGGTGGCCAAACCAGCCTTGGCCAAGTTGTCGGGATCAAGCTGCAATAAACTCGCGCAGTGTCTCATGCAGGCCGGTGCCCGCGTGAGACCGCTCGGGCACCGGCAGCGAGACGAAGGCCTCGTTTGCGACGCTTCATCCTGCATTTTTCCCGGTCAGAAAGCTGGAGAGCCCAACCAGCACTCGCCGCATTCCCAGGCTCGTCAATGCTTGCGCCAGCTCGTCGTGGAGGCGCGGGATTCTGTCGACAATCGCTTCAAGAGCCACCCGGTGCCGGCCGCGAAACCGGAAGCAGAAACTTCGGTTGTCGTTGAAAAATTCCCCAGGACAGCAGTGAACGCAGTGCCAGTCATGCAGCGGCTGGCGTGTCGAGCGCCGTGACACGTCAGCCGATGACGATGCAGGCCGCATGCAGGGCCGGCGTCCCGTTCGGCGCACCCTTCTCCAAGGAGATTTCCCATGTATATGCATCAGCGCATGTCCCTGGTCCTGGTGTCCTTCGCCATCGCCGGCGCCGCCTGGGCGCATCCCGAGTACAAGGTCACGGTCGTCGGCCCGGCCGGCAGCACGGCCACCGACATCAACCAGGCCGGGGTGGTGGTCGGCAATTATCCGGTCGGGCCGGGCCTCACCCATGCTTTCCTGAACCGCGGCAAGGGCCTGGTCGACCTCGGCACCCTGAAGGGCGCCTCCAGCACCGCCGCCGCCATCAACGACAGGGGCCAGGTGCTGGGCCACTGGACCACCCGCGGCGGCCAGGTGCGCGGCTACATCTACGACAAAGGCAAGCTGCGCGACCTCGGCACGATCGGCGGCCGGGCGACCACCTGGACCGACATCAACAATGCCGGCTATATCAGCGTCTACGCCGCCGATCCCCCGCTCCCGGACGGCGAAGGTGGCGGCACCACCAGCTACCTGCGCGCGCCGAACGGAACGCTGACCCAGCTGGCCGATCTGCCGCTCACGGATCCGCTCTATCCACCACTCACCGAGGCCCGCGCGCTCAACAACAAGAACCAGGTCACCGGCGGGTCCGGGCCGGCAGAGCCCATCGACTTCTACCTGCGCGGCTTCATCTGGACCAGGGGCCAGACCCGCGACATCGGCGACCTGGGCTTTGGAAGAATCCCTGTCGACCCCGAGGCGATCAACGATCGTGGCCAGGTGACCGGTAGTGCCCCCGGACCGGGCATCGGTCGGATCCCTTTCCTCTACTACCGTGGGCGCATGGTGGCGCTCGACACATCGACGGACGCGTTCAGCGGCGGCACCGGCATCAACAACCGCGGGCACGTGGTCGGCTACGGCTTCAGCACCGGGTCGGGACCATCGAGCGGCTTCATCTGGCGCGGCAGGCGGATCGAGAGCCTGAACGCGCTGATCGATCCCAGGCAGGGCTGGAATATCACCTTTCCACAAGCGATCAACGACGCCGGGCAGATCGCCGCGACCGCCTTCCGCAACGGACGCTCCTACGCCGTGCGGCTCGACCTGATCAGGCCGTATGCGAGTGCCGTGCCGGCGGCCGAGCCGGACGAGGAGGTGTCGGTCGAGCCGGCCCTGTCGGCCGAGGCGGCGGCGCGGGCGAAGGAGGAAGCCGATGCGGCGGCGCGCGAGGTGGCGCAGCCGGTGATGCAATAAACGGCGCAGGTGCATGAACACCAGGGGCCGGGCCTGGCCCCTGGATGCCCACCATGCACCGCACGGCGCTCATCGCCTGGTTGAAGGTGTACGACTGCGCCCGCCGTCTGGCTGGTGAGCTTGCCGTTGACCGCCACGGGCGTCGCGACGGTCACGGTTGGACTGTTGCAGCCGACGTCCAACTGCCCGTTCCGGCTATCACCGCCCCAATGGCGTGTCCTCTTTCTTCAACGTGCGCAGGACGAAGCTCGACTTGCTGTGGCGAATCCCGGGGATCATGTAGATCTTCTCGCGCAGCAGGCGCTCGTAATCCCTGGTGTCTTTCACCGCGATCCGGATGAAGTAGTCGTAATCGCCCGAAATCAGGAAGGCTTCGAGTACTTCGGGAATCGACTGCAGGGCGCTGCCGAACGCATTCAGCGTTTCCTGGCTGTGGCTGCCGAGCGTTACCTGGACGATGACCGAATCCTGGTACCCGATCTTCGCAAGATCGACCTTGACCGTGTACGCCTGGATCGCGCCGGCATCCATCATGCGCTTCACGCGGTTCCAGCAAGACGTCGTCGACAGTCCCACCGCATTGCCGATCTCCTGCAGCGGGGTGCGCGAGTCGGCGAGCAGGATGCGCAAGATGGCGAGATCCTGCACATCGAAAGTTTTTCCTGAATCGAGGTCGTTTGCCATAAAATTTTCCGAAAATATGCGTATTCAGCTGAAATTATGAAGCACTTTCAGGGCTTTCGTCGATAAAATTTTCGTATGACTAGCTTATTGACCAGACCCGTCGCTTCGCCGCCGGTCGACGCCCCCACCACGCTTACCGGCGCCCAGGTCCTGCTCTCGACATTGATCGAGGCAGGTGTCGATACCGTTTTCGGCTACCCCGGCGGCGCCGTGCTTCCGCTGTACGACGCCTTGCATGGCGAGCCGCGCCTGCGCCACGTGCTGGTCAGGCACGAGCAGGCCGCGGTCCATGCGGCGCAAGGGTATGCGCGCTCGACGGGGCGCCTGGGCGTGGTGTTCGTCACCTCCGGCCCAGGCATTGCGAACACGACGTCCGGCCTGCTCGACGCCCTCTGCGATTCGATCCCGGTGCTGTGCATCAGCGGCCAGGTCGCCACCCACCTGATCGGCACCAACGCGTTCCAGGAGTGCGACGCGATCGGTATCTCGCGCACGGTCACGAAGTGGAACGCGAAGATCGACACCGATGGCGACATCGCGAACACGGTGCGCGAGGCGATCCGCCAGGCCACGCAAGGCAGGCCCGGCCCGGTACTGGTCGATGTGCCGAAGAATATCCAGGCGCGCGAGTTCGCGCCGCGGCCGCAAGCGCTGTCCGCGTCTGCGGCGCCCGCGGCGCCGGAAACGCGGCGCGCGCACGTGCCCAGACATGCCGCAGGCCAGTTCGACGCGGCCGCGGCCCTGATCATGGCTTCGCGCAGGCCGGTGTTCTACGGCGGTGGCGGCCTGGTCAACGCCGGCGCCGCGGCCTGCGAAACATTCGCCCGCATCGTGCGCAAGATAGACGCGCCATGCACGCTGACCCTCATGGGGCTGGGCGCCTTCCCCGCCTCCGATCCGCGCTGGCTGGGCATGCTCGGCATGCACGGAACGCTGGAAGCGAACCTGGCCATGCATGCGGCCGACCTGGTTGTCTGCGTAGGCGCACGCTTCGACGACCGCGTGACCGGACGGCTGGACCAGTTCTGTCCGCACGCAAAAATCATCCACATCGATATCGACCCGGCTTCCATCGGCAAACTCGTGAAAGCGGACGTCGGGCTCCTCGGCGACTGCGATGCGGTCTTGTCCGAACTCGAGAAGCGGCTCGACGCGTCGATCGCGCCCCGCGTTCCGCTGCAGGACTGGTGGCGCCGGATCGCGCGTTGGCGCGCGGTCGATTGCCTCGGGTTCGTGCGCACCACGCCTGGCATCTCGCCGCAAATGCTGATGCACGCCCTCGCCGGCCAGCTCGCCGGCAAGGACGCGATCGTTTCGACCGACGTCGGCCAGCACCAGATGTGGGCGGCGCAGTACCTGGGTTTCGACCAGCCGCGACGCTGGCTCACCTCAGGCGGCGCAGGCACGATGGGCTATGGACTGCCGGCCGCAATCGGCGCGCAGATTGCCCATCCCCAGGCCCTGGTCGCCTGCATCAGCGGCGATGCGTCGATCCTCATGAACATCCAGGAGCTGGCGACGGCGGCCCAGCACCGCTGCCCGGTCAAGGTCGTGCTGTCGAATAACGGCTGCATGGGCATGGTACGCCAGTGGCAGGAGCTGCATCACGGCGGACGCTACAGCCACAGCTGGTCGGACGCCCTGCCCGATTTCGTGGCGCTGGCACGGGCCTTCGGCTGGCGCGCACGCCGGGTCGTGCATGCGCGCGAGCTCGACGCCGCACTCGAGGAATGCCTGTCGTCCGAAGGACCGTTCCTGCTCGACGTGGCGGTCGAACAGGCCGAGAACTGTTTCCCGATGATCCCGGCTGGCCGCGGTCATCACGAGGTCATGCTGTCGAAAGACGTGATCTACGGAGACACGAGTGACAGCTGAGTACCTGAAGAACATCCTCGCCACCCGGGTCTACGACGTCGCCGTCGTCACGCCGCTGGACCATGCCCCATCGCTGTCGCGCCTCACGGGAAACCGCGTGTATCTCAAGCGCGAGGACACGCAGCCGGTATTCAGCTTCAAGCTGCGCGGCGCCTATAACAAGATGGCAGGCCTGGCCCCGGCCGAGCGTCGGCGCGGTGTCATCTGCGCTTCCGCGGGCAACCACGCGCAGGGCGTCGCACTGTCGGCCGCACGCCTGCAATGCAGCGCGACAATCGTGATGCCGGTGACGACGCCCGCCGTCAAGGTCGATGCGGTAAAACAGCATGGCGGCAAATTCGTCGACATCGTGCTGCATGGCGAGTCCTACTCCGACGCGGCGAGGCACGCATCCATCCTGCAGGCCGAACGGCAGGCGAGCTTCATCCATCCTTTCGACGATCCCGACGTCATCTGCGGACAAGGGACGGTGGGGATGGAAATCCTGCACCAGCATCCCGGCCCCATCCATGCGATCTTCGTCGCGGTTGGAGGAGGCGGACTGATCGCCGGCGTCGGTGCCTACGTCAAGGCCTGCCGTCCGGACACGAAAATCATCGGCGTCCAGACCAGGGACTCGAATGCCATGGCCCGCAGCGTCGAGGCGAATGAACGGGTCAGCTTGTCACAGGTGGGCCTGTTCTCCGATGGCACCGCCGTGCGGCTCGTCGGCAAGGAAACTTTTCGAATCGCCCAGCAAGTGGTGGACGAATTCATCCTGGTCGATACCGATGACATCTGCGCCGCGATCGAGGATGTTTTCAAGGATACCCGCGCAATCCTGGAACCGTCGGGCGCATTGGCGGTGGCGGGCATGAAGGCCTACACGAGGGGCCGGGAAGCGCTCGGCAAGCCGGTGTGCGGCCAGGCCCTGGTTGCGGTCGCCAGCGGCGCGAACATCGACTTCTCGCGCTTGCAATTCGTCTCCGAACGGGCCGGCAAGGCCAGGAACCTCCCCACAGAACAAACATTGCCATGAACATTTTCTACGACAAGGACTGCGACCTCTCCCTCATCAAAGGCAAGCACGTCGCCATCCTCGGCGACCTTCAGGCCGGCCTGCTCGACCTTGCCCCAGGACGCGCCGCCGCGGCGCAGGCCGACGGTGACGTCGAA
>DNCF01000324.1 GCA_003484545.1 Massilia sp.
GGCGGCCCTTGCCGCGCAGGACGATCACCCGCACCGCGTCGTCGTCGACCGCGCGCCGGAAGGCGGCATCGAGCGCGTAGGTCATCTGCGAGTTCTGCGCATTGTTGAATTGCGGGCGGTTCATCGTGATCGACGCGATGCCGTCGGCAACGTCGTAGAGCACCGGGGAGTCGGTTTCGTAGACTGCGTCGTCTGGACGCTGGACGAATTCGGTCTTGGAGAGCATGGCGGCGTCCTTCACGATTGATCAGGCGCCCAGGGCGGCGGCGCGCAGGTTGTGCGGGTCGAGCCGCGCCAGCAGGGCCAGTTCGGCCGCCGTCGGCGCGGGCGTTTCGACGATGGTGTCGCCGCTCCAGAGCGGGAAGCCGGTGGCCTCCTCGACCTGCGCGAGGGTCACGCCCGGGTGCAGCGAGACGATGCGGGCCTGGCGCTGCGGCCCGCCGAAGTCGAGCACGCACAGGTTGGTGATCACCTGGCGGATGTCGATGTCGTCGAAGCTGTATCCGCGCGGCAGGCGCGCCGGGTTGTAGCCGATCGATGCCACCATGTCGACCTCGCCCTCGACGAACACCTTGCGGTTATGCTGGGGCACGAAGAACGAGTTGGCGTGGCAGAAGGAGTTGCCGGGGAAGCCGCGCACGCCGAGCATCTGCACCTTCGGGCGCCGGTAATCGTCGCCGATCATCGAGATGTTGGCCTGGCCGTAGCGGTCGACCTGGGTCGGGCCGACCATCGCATGGCGCCGGCCGCTCCAGACGTTGTCGAAAATGCGCGAGAAACCCATCCAGGTTTCGCGCTGCATCCGGTAGTCGCCGCGCGGGCCGACCGGCACCGGCTCGCGCACCAGCCAGGCTTCGGAATCGGTCATCATCAGGTCGGGATTGGTGGTCGACATGCACAGCGAGGCAGCCAGGCGCGGCACGATGCCGATGCCGGTGGCGAGCACCTCGCCGTCGCCGGCCCAGGCACGGGCGGCGGCACAGATGATGCGGTCGATCAGGGAAGTATCGTTCACGAGCGGGTCCTTTCAATACACCGGCAAGGGCAACTTGCGGATCGCATCGATGCCGCCGACGGCATCGATGTAGGCGTCTTCGCCGGCGGCGATGTAACGCTCGGCATAGCGGTTCCAGCCGCCCTCTTCGCGGGCGCTGGCGGCATACAGCTTCAGGTGGGCCATGTCGACGCCATAGGCCGGCGCGCAGGAACTCGGGTGGGCGCCGCCTGGCGCGTGCACCACCCCGGTGGTGACCGCGCGCTCCCAGAACACGTAGCGCGCCTCCTCGCCGGCGGCGAACCACGCGTCGTCGACCAGCTCGTCGCAGGAAACATAGGTATGGCGCGCGGCGCGGGCGAACAGGTCGTCCATGTACAGGTCCGGCCCCTTGACCTGGCACACCCCGCGCGCACTGGCGCGGTCGACGTGCAGCAGCGCGGCGTCGAGCGGCAGGGCCGGCATCGCGACCCAGTCGCGCCCGTCGTAGGGCGAGCCGATCACCTGGATGTCGGGGTTGTGGCGGATCACGTCGGTGCCGAGGCCGATCCGGGTCGGGATGAAAGGCGCACCCATCGCGGCGGCGCGCAGGCCGAGCAGCAGCATGCCTTCGTCGATCTCGCTGACCTCGATGGCGCCGGCCTGGCGCGCCTGGCGGAAGTAGGGCTCGAGCGGGATCGCGTCGAGCGACACGAAGGCGAACACGAGTTTCCTGACCTTGCCGGCCGCGCACAGCATGCCGACGTCGGCGCCGCCATAGGCGACGATGGTGAGGTCCTTCAGCGGCGAGCGCAGGATGGCGCGCACCAGCGCCATCGGCTTGCGNNCGCGCGCCCCAGCCGCCGATGCCGATGGTCATGCCGTCGCGCAGCTGCGCCACGACGTCGGCGGCGCTCATTTGCTTGTTCGTCATTGCTGCCCTTTCTGTCCAAGCGAGAAATCGTGTCCCCACAGGCTGACCTGGGTGAACTCGTGCGTGACGTGCTGGTCCCAGTCGACCACGGCGCCGCCGTAGCCGAATTCGACGTCGAAGCCCGACGGCGACTTCATGTAGAAGGAGGTCATGCGGTCGTTGGTGTGCTGGCCCAGGGTCGACGACTGCTGCACGCCACGCGCGGCCATGCGGTCGAGGGCGCGCCCCACCTCCGGCATGGATTCGACCTCGACCATGATGTGCACGCAGCCGCTCTCGACCGGATAGGCGGCGAGCGCCAGGCTGTGGTGGCGCGCGTTGTTACAGTGCAGGAAGTGGATCGGCACGCTCGGACCGTCGTCGCCGGCAGGACGGAAGTTGAACATGTCGGACAGGCCGAAGCCGAGCACGTCGCGGAAGAAGCGCATCGTCTCGTCGAACTGCGGCGCCGGCAGCACCACGTGTCCCATGCCCATGTCGCCCGTGACGAAGCGCGCCACGCCGACCGGCGAAGCGAAATGGCGGAAGTCCGATTTGTAGCCCCACACGAGTTCGTGGCGGTTGCCGGACGGGTCGCGGAAGGCGGCAAGCTGCTGCGCGCAGCGGCGCCTGCACAGCGCCGCGTCGCCTTCTTCATAGGCGACCCCGGCCTGCTCCAGCCTTGCGAGCACGCGCTTGAATGCATCCGGGTTCGGCACTTCCCAGCCGGTGGCGACATAGGCATCGCGTTCGCCGCGCTGCACCGCCATGCGGAACTGGCGCTCGTCCATCTTGAGGTACAGGTCGCCCGTGGAGGCGGTCGATGCCATCATGCCGAGCACGTTCTCGGCATAGTCCTGCCACTTGCCCAGGTCGCGCGTCTCGGCGACGATGTACGACAGGGCGCTAATTTCGGTCATGGTGCATCACTCCTTCGATTGCGGGGAACATGCATCGATTATGGTTGTCGCACCTGGCCGAATCATCGTCCAATGAGACTAGCGAAAACGGCGGTGGGCACGGGCCCCTCGGCACCCGTGCAGGCGGCCAGCAGGCGCTCGAAGGCACGCATGCCGCGCCCGGCGCCATCGCTCGCGCCCAGCAGGCGCACGTCGTGGTGCAGCGCGAGGATCAGGCCGCTCATGTCGCAGGCCAGTTGCCGCACATCGGTCGCAGGGGCCAGCTGCCCGCCATCGACAGCCTGCCGGGCGCAGTGCTCCAGGTCCAGTCGCCAGGCCAGCACGTCGGCCAGCACGGCGTCGCGCAGGGGCCCGGGACGATGCGCGAATTCGGACGCGCAGCTGAGGTAAAGGCAGCCCTCCTCGGCGGCCTGGCGCGCCCAGTAAGCGAACATGGCGCGCAGGCGGGCC
>DNCF01000533.1:0-363 GCA_003484545.1 Massilia sp.
GCGCGCGAAGAGCAGGCACAGGGTGCAAAAAAAGATACGCAGGCCGGATGCCAGCCGGCTGCCCAGCAGGCCGCCCCGGTTCAGGGCGCGAAAAAGGATTGACCAAGGATCGGGCGGCTGGCGCGCACCGGAAGTGTGCGTTATTCGCCGCTTGCGCACCCGGATGATGCGCTGCGACATAATGGCCTGGTCGAGTGGCGGGTGGATTGGCTGGCACAACAGAGTACGTAGGAGAGGGCCGACGCAATCATGGTAGTTTTACCGTATTGCAGTGCACAAAAAATCCGGTTATATTAGAACCGTCTCCTCCAGTTTTTCTCCGAAATACTGGATTGCCGCCCGCTACCGCCAGGTACGCGGGCG
>DNCF01000533.1:576-15704 GCA_003484545.1 Massilia sp.
GTAGGGTGGGCACCCCGTGCCCACGCGTTACGCTCAGGTCCGCAAGCCGATAGCGGTGAGGTGTCGCTCGCAGCGCATGCGATGGACAGAACCCTTCGCATCGTGTCTTGCTACGCTCCGTGTTTGCGGGCGACATGCCATGGCCAAGGGGACAAGGATGCACCCGTCACGCGTGGGCACGGCGTGCCCACCCTACGTCAGCTTGCTTAAGCGTCTTCGCCCTGGAAAGCCCCGGCGCGCCAGGTCAGCACCAGCGTATCGCGGTGCCCGTGCTCTTCCAGCGGCTGGATCGGCGTCGATTCGTGGATGACGGCGGCGTCGTCGAGCAGCAGCATGGTCCATGGTTCGGTCATGGTGAAGCGCTGGCCGCGCGGGCCGTTGGCTTCGAACACGCGGGTCTCGCCGCCCTTGATGCCGGCGCGGCCGATCAGGATCACGGCGACGAAGTCGACACCGTCGCGGTGCGCGCCTTCGGGCGTCGGGCGGCCGATGCCGTCGGCGGTGTCGATGCGGAACTGGTGGGCTTCCACGTACCAGGGCTGCTCGCCCTTGACCTTGGAGCAGACCGCGCCCAGCGCGCGCAGCAGCCGCTGCCAGGCCGGCTGGGCGATGGTCGCGTCTTCGACCGGCTCGAACAGGCGGTGCATGCCGCCGTGCAGGGCGTTGTACTCGACCGGCTGCCAGTGGGCGCGGTGCGGGGTCTGCGTCAGCGCATCGCCGCTGTCGACGAAGCAGGAATGGCGGCGGCGCCGGTAGCGGCCGCCGTCCTTCAGGTAGTTGTCGAGTTCGAGATGGTCCCAGCTCGGCGCCAGCGCCTGCAGTTCATCCAGCGTGCAGCCGGACAGGGCGGCGACGTCGCGCGGGCGCAGCAGGGCATAGCCTTCGTTGCGCAGGGCGTCGACGAGGCGGGAAGGATCGGTATAGGGTGGTTCGGATGTGATCATCCCGGTAGCGTAGCACTTTTCCCAGAGGGCGGTGGAAGAGGCGGCCCGCCGCCTCTTGCGCTACGTCAACTCGCTACGTCAACGCGCTTCGTCGACTTTCACCAGGTCTTGGTGAGCGTGACGCGCAGCGAGCGCGGCTCGATCGGGTGGAAGTGGATGTCCTCGCGCGCGTCAGGCTCGCCGGCCAGCTGCGAGGCATAAAAGTAGTCGATCGCCGAGTCGCGCCGGTTGGCCAGGTTGAAGCCCTCGAGTTCGAGCTGCATGTCCTTGCCGATGCGGTAGCCGATCCGCCCGTTGAGCGTGGTGCTGGCGTGCGAGCGCACGCTGTTGTCCTCGATCAGCGGACGCGGGCCGAAGTAGCGCAGGCGCAGCGCGCCCGACCACGGCCCGACCTTGTCGACGGTCAGGGCCAGCTGGCCCACGCCTTCCACCGCGCCCGGAATGCGATTCCCGTCCGGATTGCCGCCGCGCGAGCGGGCGCGCGCAAAGGCGGCGTCGAAGTCGACCGCCAGCCACCTCAACGGCCGCCAGTAGTTCGAGAACTCGATGCCGTAGCGGCGGCTGGCGTCGCCCGCTTCCGTCATGCCGGCGTCGCCGATGTAGGTCAGCTCGGAGTCGAAGTCGAGCTTGTACAGCGAGACGGCGGTCTGCATCTTGGGAATCGCTTCCGTGCGCAGGCCCAGCTCCATCCCGCGCGAACGCACCAAGCCCGGCGTGCGCTCGACGCTTTCCAAGGTCGCCGGGTCGATGCCGGCGACGGTGCCGCGCGCGTCGTTGCTGTGGAAGCCGTGGCCGTAGTTCAGGTAGAACTCGGTCGAGGCGAGCGGCGCCAGGATCAGGCTCAGCGAAGGGCTGAGCTGGGTGTCGCTGGCGCGGCCGCTGTTCTCGACCAGGTCGCTGCGCACGTCGAAGCGGTAGCGGTCGGCGCGCACGCCGGCCACGGTGCGCACCACCTCGTTCCAGCGCGTGGCGCTCTCGACGAACAGGCCGCCGCTGGTCTCGACGATGTGGTCCTCGCGCGTGGTCGAGAGCACCTGGCGCGCCCGCGTGTTGTAGAGCCCATTGAAGATGTTGTCGTTCTGCAGGCGCGCGCCGACCGTCAGGTCCGAGGCCATGGTCTCGCCGCGGTGCACGTGCCAGGTCTGGGTCGCGTCCAGCCCGCTGGTGACGCGCCGGTCCGGCTGGGCGAACTGGTCGCCGTTGACCGGGTCCACCATGAAATAAGTGAAGTTCGAGAAGAGGTCGAGCTGGTTGCGGATCACGTAGGCGCTCAGCTTCGAGGCCGAATCGGCGTCCGTTTGGCGCCAGATGCCCGACAGGCTGTAGCGGCGCGCATTGCCGCCGTCGGTGTCGTCGATGGCGTCGAAGCGGCCCAGCGTGCCATTCTCGACCGCGCGCAGCGGGATCTGGTCGGTGGCGTTCCAGCGGCCGCGGTAGGCCATCGCCGTGACGCTCCAGCCGTTGTTGGCGAAGCCGCGGCTGTAACGCAGCACGGCATTCGTCTTGCGGTAGTCGTCCGGACGCGTCCAGGGGCCGTCGTTCTTCATCCCCTCGATCGCATACAGCAGGACGCCGCCGGCCACTTCCGGCGCGCCGGCCAAGACGCCGCGCGCGAAGCCGTCCTGGCCCAGCGTGACGCTGGCGAGGTCCTTCACCAGGCGGTTGGCGTAGCTGATCTCGGCGCTGCCGGCCGAGGAAAAGTCGCCGCTGCGCGCCGAGTACGGGCCCTTGCGGTAGTCGAGGCGACCGACCAGTTCCGGAATCAGGAAGTTGACGTCGGTCCAGCCCTGGCCGTGGGCGTGGCTGCGCTGGTTGACCGGCATGCCGTCGATCCAGGTGGCCAGATCCGTGCCGTGGTCGAGGTTGAAGCCACGCAGGTAGAACTGGTTGGCTTTACCCTCGCCGCTGTGCTGGCTGGCGATCAGGCCCGGCATGGCTTCCAGCATTTCGCCGGGACGGTAGGCGGTGCGCGCGGCCAGGTCCTTCTGGCCGACGGTGCCGGCGTTGGCGGAATCGGCGATGCCGAGCTGGCTCATGCGCGAACCTTCGACCAGCACGCGCTGCAGCACGAGGTCGTCCGCCTGCGCGGCGGGATGAATGAATAATGCAGGCAAGGCGCAGAGCAGCGCACAGGGCAGGGGGCGAAGCTGGATCATGGTGTTTCCGGGCGGGTCGGCTGTTCTGTTTTGTCGCGGTCGAAGGTGAGGGTGCGCACGGCGTTGCCCTCGTTGAGGTTGACGGTGTTGACCTGGTCGGGCAGGAAGTCGGTCAGCACCTCGTGGTGCACGGCGCCGGCCTTCCACAGCGGGGTCTGCTCGACTTCCTGGTAGATGGTCACGTAGTCGGCATTCACCGAGACGCCGACCCAGCGCACGTTCAGGCGCGTCCTGCCCTGGCCGTACAGCCAGAAGCGCCCGTCGATGTACTTGCGCAGCACGTCCTGGTCGTCCGGCTCGGACAGGTCGAACTGGCGCCCGTACATGTTGGCCAGCAGGCCATCGATGTCGTGCGCCATGTAGGTGTGGACGATCTCGGTGCTGCCCGTGCGGGCATTGAAGGAGATGTCCGTCATCCCCGCATGGAAGCGGTGCGCCCATGCCGCCGTGCTCGCGCACAGCAGCAGGCTGGCCGCCAGCAGCGCGAGCAACCTCGGCAAGTTCGGCCAGCGCATCATTGCGCCGCCTTCGGCGTTGCGGCGTCCGTCGCCTTCGCTTCAGGCGTCTTCAGCTTGGTGTTGAAGTCCTTCATCATGTCGTTCTGCCCGCTCTGGGTCTTGAACAGCTCCAGGCGCGACGGCGTCAGCTTGCGCGGCCACGCGTTGTTGCTGGTGTCGATGTCGGCGGTTTCCCAGTACGGGTCCTGGACCAGCGACACCATTGGTTCGTCGGTGACGATCAGCTTGGTGATCTTCTTCGGAGAATAACGCCAGACTTCGGCCGGGATGCGCTCGATATACTTCTTGCCGCTCTTGAGTTCGATCTCGAGCACCAGCGGCGTCACCAGCCCGCCGAGATTCGAGAAGTCGACCAGGTACAAATGCTTGCCTTCCTTGAGCAGGGCCTTTTCCCAGTCTTCCAGCTTGGACTGCGCCTCGTTGAATTTGTTGCGGTCGGCATTGGTAACGGTGAAGTCGTCGTGCTCGTTGTAGAAGTCCTTCAGCTCGGGGTGCGCATCCACGCGGCGCGCCATGCCCTGGTTGCGCTGTTCGGTCAGCGACAGGGGCTCGGCCTGCTTCAGCTTGCGGCGCAGGGCCTTCTCGACTTCCGGATCCTGGCTGCTGATGGTGTACTCGCTGATGCCGTCGATGCTGACGTCGACCGCGTCGGTGGTGTAGAACCAGCCGCGCCAGAACCAGTCGAGGTCGGTGCCCGAGGCGTCTTCCATGGTGCGGAAAAAGTCGGCCGGGGTCGGGCGCTTGAACTTCCAGCGCTGCGCGTATTCGCGGAAGGCGAAGTCGAACAGCTCGCGTCCCAGCACCGTCTCGCGCAGGATGTTCAGCGCGGTCGCCGGTTTCGCATAGGCGTTGGCGCCGCGCTGGAGCGTCGACTCCGCATTGGTCATGATCGGCACCTGGTTCTTGCTGCGCATGTAGTCGACGATGTTGCGCGGCTCGCCGCGCTTGGCCGGGTAGCCCTCTTCCCAGGCCTGCTCGGCCAGGAACTGCACGAAGCTGTTCAGGCCTTCGTCCATCCAGGTCCACTGGCGCTCGTCCGAGTTGACGATCATCGGATAGTAGTTGTGGCCGACCTCGTGGATGATCACGCTGATCAGGCCATACTTGGTCGCCTTCGAATACGTGACTTCGCCGGTCTTCTTGTCCTTGGTCGGACGCGGGCCGTTAAACGAGATCATCGGGTATTCCATGCCGCCCACCGGGCCGTTCACGGAAATCGCGGTTGGGTAGGGGTAGTCGAAGGCGTACTTGTTGTACTGCTCGATGGTGTGGATGACGGCCGGCGTGGAGTATTTCTCCCACAGCGGGTTGCCTTCCTTCGGGTAGTAGGACATCGCCATCACATCGGTGTCGCCGCTCTTGATGCCCTGCGCGTCCCAGATGAACTTGCGGCTCGAGGCAAAGGCGAAGTCGCGCACCTTGTCGGCCTTGAAGCGCCAGGTCTTCATCGTCTTCGCGCGTCCCTTCTCGGCAGCCTCGGCTTCCGCCTGGGTGACGATGATCACCGGCTTCTTCGCCTTCTTCGCCTGCGCCAGGCGCTCGCGCTGGGCGCTTGTTAAGACCGCGCCCGGGTTCTGCAGCACGCCGGTCGAGGCCACGATGTGGTCCGACGGCACCGTGATCTCGACGTCGTAGTCGCCGAACTCCAGCGTGAACTCGCCGTCGCCGAGATACTGCTTGTTCTGCCAGCCGGCGGCGTCGTAGTAGGCCGCCATGCGCGGGAACCACTGGGCGATCTCGAAGATGTCGTTGCCGTCTTCCTTGAAGCGCTCGAAGCCCATGCGGCGGCCCAGCACGTTCATCTCGGGGATGTTGAAGCGCCACTCCAGCGCGAACGAGAAGCGCGAACCCGGCTTCATCGGTTGCGGCAGGTCGATGCGCATCATGGTCTTGTTGATGACGTGGTGCAGAGGACGGCCGTCAGGCGTCTTCACGCTCCTGACGTCGAAGCCGCCCTCGAACTTGCGGCTCTCGAAGGCGAAGCGCATGGCGTCGAACTTTACGCCTTCGGCGCCGCCCTTCTGCCAGGCGTCGCGCGAAGGGATGGTCGAGATGTTGCGGTTGTCCGAATCGCCGCGGAACATGTTCTGGTCCAGCTGCACCCACAGGTAATTCAAGGTGTCGGGCGAGTTGTTGGTGTAGGTGACGGTACCCGCGCCGGTAATCGCGCGCTTGTCCTCGTCCAGCGTGGCGCGCAGCTTGTAGTCCGCGCGCTGCTGCCAGTAGGCGTGGCCCGGCGCGCCGGAGGCAGTGCGGGTGCTCGTCGGGGTTGGCAGCAGCTCGTCGAGCTGGCGGAACTTGTCGTCGAACTTGTCGGCGGCGTGGGCGCCGGAAGACAGGGCGAAGAGGAGGGCGGCGCCGCGCGCCAGGTGCTTCATGTTCATGGGCTTGTATTACGATGTAAAAATGGTGAAACCGGTGGCCGCGCAATCAGCGCAGCCACCGGTTCGTGTCGGAAGGGGGTAGGGTGGGCACTTGTGCCCACGCGGTGCGGCGGTTATGCACACATTGCGGTTCCGGTAGTCGGCAACACTGATCGACCGGTGAGACCGCGTGGGCTCGAGAGCCCACCCTACGTTGAGCCGTTTACTGCACGACCGGCACCGTCTCCTTCTTCGGTTCTTCCTGCGTCGCCGCCTTTTCCTCAGGCGTCTTCAGCTTGGTATTGAAGTCCTTCATCAGGTCGTTGCCGCCGCGTTCGGTCTTGAACAGCTCCAGGCGCGACGGGGTCAGCTTGCGCGGCCAGGCGTTGTTCGACTGGTCGATGTCGGCGGTTTCCCAGTACGGGTCCTGGACCAGCGAGACCATCGGTTCGTCGGTGACGATCAGCTTCGTGATCTTCTTCGGCGAGTAGCGCCACACTTCGGCCGGGATGCGCTCGATGTACTTCTTGCCGCTCTTGAGTTCGATCTCCAGCACCAGCGGCGTCACCAGCCCGCCGAGGTTCGAGAAGTCGACCAGGTACAAATGCTTGCCTTCGTTGAGCAGCGCCTTTTCCCAGTCTTCCAGCTTGCCTTGCGCTTCGTTGTACTTGTTGCGGTCGGCATTGGTGACGGTGAAGTCGTCGTGCTCGTTGTAGAAGTCCTTCAGCTCCGGGTGCGCGTCGACGCGGCGCGCCATGCCCTTGTTGCGCTGGTCGGTCAGCGAGATCGGTTCCGCTTCCTTCAGCTTGCGGCGCAGGGCCTTCTCCGTTTCCGGATTCTGCGAGCTGATGGTGTACTCGCTGATGCCGTCGACGCTGACGTCGACCGCGTCGGTGGTGTAGAACCAGCCGCGCCAGAACCAGTCGAGGTCGGTGCCCGAGGCGTCTTCCATGGTGCGGAAGAAGTCGGCCGGGGTCGGACGCTTGAACTTCCAGCGCTGGGCGTATTCGCGCAGGGCGAAGTCGAACAGTTCGCGGCCCAGCACGGTCTCGCGCAGTACGGTCAACGCGGCGGCCGGCTTGGCATAGGCGTTGTTACCGAATTGCAGGAGCGACTCCGAGTTGGTCATGATCGGCACCTGGTTGCGGCTCTTCATGTAGTCGGTGATCAGGCGCGGCTCGCCGCGCATCTCCGGCCAGTTCTCTTCCCAGGCTTCCTGGGCCAGGGTCTGCACGAAGGAGTTCAGGCCCTCGTCCATCCAGGTCCACTGGCGCTCGTCGGAGTTGACGATCATCGGGAAGTAGTTGTGGCCCACTTCATGGATGATCACGCCGATCAGGCCATACTTGGTGCGCTTCGAATAGGTGACTTCGCCGGTCTTCTTGTCCTTGGTCGGACGCGGGCCATTGAAGGTGATCATCGGGTATTCCATGCCGCCCACCGGGCCGTTCACGGAAATCGAGGTCGGATACGGATAGTCGAAGGCGTACTTGTTGTACTGCTCGATGGTGTGGATGATCGCCTGGGTCGAGTACTTCTCCCACAGCGGGTTGCCTTCCTTCGGGTAGTAGGACATCGCCATGACGTCGGTGTCGCCGCTCTTGATGCCTTGCGCGTCCCAGATGAACTTGCGGCTCGAGGCGAACGCGAAGTCGCGCACGTTCTTGGCCTTGAAGCGCCAGGTTTTAGTCGCGCCGTTGGTAACCCCGGCGCGCTGCTTCTCGGCGGCTTCCGCTTCGGCCTGGGTCACGATGATCACCGGCTTCTTCGCGGTCTTCGCCTGCGCCAGGCGCTCGCGCTGGGTAGCGGTGAGGACCGAGCCCGGATTCTGCAGCACGCCGGTCGAGGCCACGATGTGGTCCGACGGCACCGTGATCTCGACGTCGTAGTCGCCGAATTCGAGCGTGAATTCGCCGGCGCCCAGGAACTGCTTGTGCTGCCAGCCGACGGCGTCGTAGTAGGCCGCCATGCGCGGGAACCACTGGGCGATCTCGAACAGGTCGTTCTTGTCGTCGAACTTCTCGTAGCCCGAGCGGCCGCCCAGGACCTTCTGCTCGTTGATCTTGTAGTTCCACTCGATGCCGAACGAGAAGCGCTGGCCGGGCTTGAGCGGCTGCGGCAGGTCGATGCGCATCATCGTGCGGTTGATGACGTAGGGGAGCTTGCGTCCGCCGGCCGTCACCGCGGTGATGTTGAAGCCGCCGTCGAAGGTGCGCGCCTCCAGCGTGGTGCGCATGCTGTCGAACTTCATGCCTTCTTCCGGGCTGCGCGGCTTGGCCCAGGCCTCGCGCGAGACCGCCGTGGCCGAGGTGCGCGCGTCCGAGTTCGGCTTGTAGATGTTCTGGTCCAGCTGCACCCACAGGTAGTTCAGGGTGTCCGGGGAATTGTTGTGGTACGTGATCGTCTCGGCGCCGCGGATCGCGCGGTTGGCTTCGTCGAGGGTGGCGCGGATGGTGTAGTCCGCGCGCTGCTGCCAGTAGGCGTGGCCCGGCGCGCCCGACGCGGTGCGGATCGTCGTGGGCGTCGGCAGCAGCTCGTCGAGCTGGCGGAACTTGTCGTCGAAAGGTTCGGCCGCAAAAGCGGACGCGCCGAGGCACAGCGCCGCCAAGGCCAGTGGCAATCGGATCATGTTTCCCCTGTTTTTATGTTTAGTTTGGAGAAACTATTCTAATGGTATCTTTCGAGCAAGCCTCGGCTGATTTGTAAAAAAGCTGATACATGAGGCTGGGCGGCCATATGGCGGGCTCGTGGTGTTGCAGCAAGGCCGCCCGACAAGCGTCACGGCGCGCTGCCGAGGCGCCTGGCTTCGAGTATGTCGCGGATGGCCGCGACGACGATCTCCGGATGCGTGACCTGCATCTGGTGCGAGGCATCGGCGACGACCGTCTTCGCTTTCGGGTACAGCCCGCGCACGAAGGCGCGCGTGCCTTCGTCGAAGTTGAATGCGCCGAAGTCGACCGGGATCGCGGTCGAGGACAGCGGCCGGTTCACCAGCCGGATAATCGGCTTGTCGTCGATGCGCGGCAGCGCGGCGACCATTTCGCCGGTTTCGTGGATGCGGTCGATCTCCTCGCCCACTGTGCGCGAAAAGAACAGCCACTTGCCGGCGCGGGTGAGGAAGGGAAAGTCCCCGGGTTTCTTGACCACGCGCGGATACAGCGCATCGACCAGCACGAGTCCCTTCACTTCCTCCGGATAGCGCCGCGCGAACAGCTGCATGTACAGGCCGCCGAGCGAATGCCCGACCAGCACGTAGGGCGGCGCCAGCCCCTTGCGCCTCAAGCTGGCACGCAGTTCCTCGACGATGGTGGCGCCGTCGCGCGGCGCATCGGTCGCTTCGCTGTTGGCGTAGCCGGGCCGGTTGTAGGCGAACACGGTGGCGCTCGGGCTGACGGCCTCCAACACCTTGCCCCAGCCGTCCAGGGTGGCACGCGAGCCGTTCTCGAAGACGACGGTCGCCTGCGCCGCCGGGTTGCGGATGACGAGCGATTCGAGCTTGCGGCCGTCGACGGTGTCGACCGTGGCGGCTTCGGCGGCGGCGTGGACCGGGCCTGCGAACGCCAGGCAGGTGATGAGCAGGAGACGCAGGGCGGCTGCGTGCGTGCGGGCGGTATCGGATGGCATGGGAGCATGGGTGTCGTTGAAAATGCCATGCTCCCATCCGCAAGCCGGCCTTGCCACCGGATCGCGACGAAACGCCAACCGGGGCGACGGATGGCAAGCGCGGGCAAGCACGGGCAAGCGCAAGGCCCGTGCCGGGCCGCGCCGGCACATGCGTTCGCTTACTTCATCCAGACCGCGTAGTTATTGCCCGAGGTCTGGAGCGTCCACCCTGCCCCCGGGCTCCAGCTGTTCGGGCCGATCTTCATCGCCAGCTGGCGCGTGCTGCCGGTGATGATCGCCGCGTACAGGCCTTGCGTGGCCTGCTGGATCGCGACCGGCGAGGTCGAGTGCACCCCGGCGGCCTTGCGCGCCTTGATGAGGGCGGCGATCTCCGTCTTCAAATTCCAGTTGTAGATGTGCGGGTAGAAGACGGTCGGGATGCCGGGGTGGCTGAGGATGTAGGCGTAACCCTGCATCACCGCGCCGCAGGGAACCGGCCAGTGGTTCTGGCCGGTGCCGCAGCTTTCGGCCGGGCCGGTGTCGTGGTTGTCGACGAAGGTCACCGCCATTGCCGGCCACCAGCCGACGGCACCCTGCGGCTTGCCGGACGAGTCCTTCAGGCGCCAGTAGTTCCCGTTCGCCAGCGCGTCGTTCAGCAGGCCCTTGGTCGTGAAGTCGAAGGCGCCGCAGCTGTTGCCGGTGCCGTTGATCCAGTCCATGATGCCCTGGCGGTGGGCGTCGATGTTATTGAGGTTCAGGTCGTTCCACAGTTCGCCCACGCAGAACTCGGCATTGAAGGCATTCGCGTACTGGCCGACGTAGCTGGCGCCGAAGCCCTTCACGTAGTCGAAGCGCAGACCGGAAAAGCCGACCGGCTTGATCGTGTAGTTGAGCCAGTTGATGATGCCGTTCTGGACCTCGCCCACGTTCTTGTGGTCGAGGTCGCGGCCGCCGTTGAAGCCCGGCCCCGTATCGGCATTGCCCAGCCCGCAGTTGCACTCGTCGTTGTTGACGATCGAATAGGTGGTCCAGTTCGGATTGGTGAAGTCGGACCAGCCGGTGGTGCCCACCCGGTGGTTCACCACCACGTCGGCGATCGCCTTGATGCCGTTGTTAGTGAAGGCGCGCACCACGTTGGTCAGTTCGGCCGAGCTGCCGTAGCGCGAATTCAGGGAGTTGAGCTGGCGCGGCAGGTAGCCTTCGCTGGCCGCCGAGTCCGACGGCGGCGGGAACCAGACGTGGGTCACGCCCAGGGCCTTCAGGTCGGCGACGTTGTTGAGAACGGTGTTGTACCAGTTCGGGCTGGCGTAGCTGGATGATTTCCAGTGAAAGCCCTGCAGCAGGATGGCCTGGCTGTTGCCGGACTGGGCCGGCGGCGTGGCGGCGTAGGCGCCGGACGTTGCGAGAAAGGCGCTTGCGAGCATGCTGGCCAGGATTGTTTTGTTTCTCATGTCTCCTCCTTGGGTGTTGCTGGGTTGGTCGTCGTATGTTTCCTCAAGAAAATAGAAGTGCGGCGCCCGAGCGGCAGGCGTTCACGTAAGCGTATTAAAACTACGGATACAGCCGCTGAGCCGTTCCGATTCTCGGAGTGGCTCAAGAGCATGTCAATCGAATTCGGGTAATGCAGCGTAGTTTTGCTACACGTTTCGATGGGAGTTGAGATCAGTCGAACCCGCGCACCGGCAAGCTGGCATCGCGCTGGATCCAGTTACGCGGCGAGTAGACGGTGCCCGCATCGGTCGCATGCAGGGTAAAGGCATGGCGCGACACCGGCGAACGGTTCGGCGCGCTGTAGTGCGGCAGCAGGCCGTGGAAGCAGACCAGGGTACCGGCCGCAGCCTCGATCGGCACGGCCGTGCTGTCGTCGGGCCACGGCGTGGCGTCGAGCTTTTCCATCGTGATCCGGTCGCCGTCGCGCAGAAAACGCTCGCGCAAGGGGCCGCGGTGGCCGCCCGGTTCGGCCCACAGGCAGCCGTTCTCGACGGTGGCGTCTTCCAGCGCGAACCAGAAAGTGGTCACGCTGATCGGGGTGGAGTCGAAGAAGGTCGCGTCCTGGTGCCAGCGCACTTCGCCGCCGATGCCGGGCTGCTTGAAGATGTACATCGATTGCCAGACCTGCGGCTGGACCAGGCCGAGGTCGCGGGCAACGGCGGCCAGCTTCGGGTCGCGTGTAAAACGCTCGAACACGGGGTCGAGGTCGTGCATGGCGTGGCCGATCTTGTTGATCGACAGGGCTTTCGGCTGGCGCAGCTGGCCGTTTGCGTCAAAGGCTTCCTCCTCGAAGAAGCAGCGCACGGTGTTGTCCGAACCGAGGAACCAGTCGTCGCTGGCGCGCGCCTGGTCGCGGGTGGTGAAGATCGCGCGCGATTCGGCCGGGTCGAAGGCGTCGACGATCTCCTCGGCGCGGCGGCGCAGGGCCGCGATCTCGTCGGACGATTTGAAGTTGGGGAGGACGATGAAGCCGTCGCGCTGGTATTGCGCGCGTTGTTCGGGAGTGAGCATGGTCTTGCGATGGTAGCGGAACGAAAATGGGGGGCGGCGGCTCAGGCGGCCTGGCCGTCGAGCGTGAACGTGAACGAGGTGCGCCCGGCGCTGGAGCGCACGTCGATCCTGCCGCCGTGTGCGCGCGCGATCTGGTCGACGATGTACAGGCCCAGGCCGAGTCCTTCGCTGCCCGGTCGCGAGGCGGCGCGCCAGTAGGGCTTGAACAGCTGCCCGACCACGTCCGGGCGCAGGTCCTGTCCTTCGTTCGACACCGTCATCGTGAACACGCCGCCTTCGGTGCGCGCCTCCACGTGCACCGGAGCGTTGGCGCTGCCGTGCACCAGCGCGTTCTTGAGCAGGTTCGAGAGCAGCTGGGCCAGGCGTTCGGGGTCGCAGTGCAGGCACAGCTGCGGCGGGATGCTGGCGGCGAGGTGGCGCTCGGGATGCAGGCCGCGCAACTCGTCGACGACCTGTTCCAGGACCAGGTGCACGCCCTCGTGCCGGCGCAGGTTCAGGGCGATGCCGCTGCCCATGCGGCCGCGCGTGAAGTCGACCACGTCGTCGACCAGGGCCGCCATGCGCCGCGCGCTGCGGCGGATGCGTTCTATCACCGGACGCAGCTCGGCCTCCCTGACTTTCAGCGCCAGCAGGTCGGCGCCCATCGTGATCGCGCCGAGCGGCGTGCGCAGGTCGTGGCCAAGCACCGCGATGAACTGCTCGCGCAACTCGGCCGTTTCGCGTTCGCTCAGCAGGTCGGTGCGGGTCGCTTCCTGGCGCGTTTCGTCGTCGAGCTGCTTCGAGATCAGCTCGGCGAACAGCTGCAGCGTGGAGACGGTGACGGAGTCCGACAGTGTCATCGGCCTGGGATCGAGGCCGCACAAGGTGCCGAAATAGCTGCCGTCGGTACGGAAGATGGGTATCGAGAAGTAGCTCTGGAAACCGTAGATGCGCGGCGTGTGGTGCGCGCAATATGTCTCGCTCTCGGCGACGTTGTCGATGATGACGGCGCGGCCGGTGTCGCGTACCTCCTCGCACAGCGTCGTGGTGACGTCGAGCTCGTCGCCCGGCTTGAGGCCGAACGCCAGCTGGTCGAGCACGGCGCAGGTGACCCAGTTCGCGTCGGTGACGTGGGCGATGCAGACGAAACCGAGGCCCGTCATGGCGGCCACCGTTTCCAGGATCTTGGGTACTGCGCTGATCGCCTGAATTTCGTCCACGCGCTTTCGGAGGTCCACGGCCATGCTCATCCCCAGCTGAACATTATTTTTCGGCTTGGATAGTACCACTGCCGGCGGCGGCCTGCCCGGACGCGGCGACCGTCCAGGCCCCGTCGGCATAGACCCGCTCCTCGCCGAGATACACCGCATCGGTCACCGCGAACACGTCGATGTGGTACTTCGCATCCTTGCGCTTGAAGCCCGGCTTCGGATACACCCCGTGCTTGGCGCCCAGCGACAGGTGGATGCCGCACATGCGCTCGTAGGTGCCGATGTCGGCCACGCGGCGCTCGCGGGTAAAGGCGCGGTTCATGCCGAAGCCCAGTTCGCGCACCCAGACTTCGCCCTCGTCGGCACGGATGATGTCGAGCATGTGCTGGAATTCCGGCGTCGCGTTTTCCGTGCCGACCACGCGGCCCTTCTCGATGATGATGGTCACCGGCGTCTCCGGATGGTTCGAGCGGTAGTTGGTGTCGCCGAACACGTGGATGCGCGCGCGGCCGTTCACCGCTTCCAGGTCGAGGGCCTCGGTGAAGACTTCGCCGATCGGGAACTGGCCACCGACGTTGTGCATGTCGCTGTAGTCGCCGATGTTCAGCTTGGCCGGCTCGAAGGGGGACGCGAACACCAGCTCGGCGCCGTCGCCGACCACGCGGCCGTGCGGCGCCGCGTCGATGCGCGCTTTCAGCGCCCGGCCGACGCCACGGAAGTAGGCCGGATCATAGGCCAGCGCCTCGATGTAGTGCTCGGCCTGCGGGCCCGGCATGCGCGACAGGTGCACGTGCTCGATCACCTTCAGCCCCAGCTTGAACAGCTCGACGCGGATGCGGAAGGCCTCCAGCCGGAAGTTGGTCGACTGCACCAGCACCACCAGGTCCTTCGCCGCCATGGAGCGGAAACGCGCCAGTACCTCCTCGGGACGCACGCTGTCGAAGTCGACGAAATCGGCGTCCGGCAGGTTGCGCCGATAGGCCTCGACCAGGGCGCGCGACAGGCCGGTGCGCTCATCAAAGACCACCAGCGCGCGGTGTGCGGAGCCGTGTTCGATGGCGATGCCGAGGATGGCGCGCAGGTGGCTGGTCGCGGCATCGATTGCGTGCGCGGGCAGGTCGGGCGAGGTGGAGTCGGTGGGCAGGGCAGGGGAGTTCATGGCGTGCAGCGTGGGGCATATCGGACCCGTCATTATACGGTTCTGCGCCGAAGTTCCCGTGAACAGCCCGTATCTTGATGCCTGAAGTGCCGTCTGGCGCTACCCGGCGAACGGCGCGCCATCGCGGCAATGGCGGCGTTATGATTTCGACAGCAAGGGCCGCTTTCGTGGCGGGCCGCTTGCGTCCATTTTTCATTCGACGGCGGAGCGCAATGGCATACAGATGGGAAACGCCATCCAGCGTCTGGCTGGAAGACGACAGGAGCGGGCAGTTCGCGCTCGAGACCACGGAAGGTCTCGGCCGCATCGACTGGCAGGCGCATGCGCGCGGCCGGCTGCTCGACGTCGCCCACCTGCTGGGCGCGTCCCTGCCCGCCTCTTGCGAATGCGCGCCGATCTATCCGGAAGGCTTCGCTTTCTGCCCGACCTGCGGCCAGGCCCTGCACAAGCTGGCCGGACGCAGCCTGCGCCAGCCGGACTGGTGGGGAACGGCCGGCGACCAGGCCCTGCCGCGCCACGTGCCGCACGGCTTGCCGGTGACCTCGCTGCCCCTGGGCGACAGCCTGGAGGAGCGCCCGGCCATGCCCGCCGTCGGCCGCGCCGAACTGGCGATGCCGGTGCCGCCGAATGCCCATTGCGTGTTCGCCGCTTCCACCTGGGGCTTTCCCGAGCCGCGCCTGCTGGCGCTCGCGC
>DNCF01000006.1:0-2824 GCA_003484545.1 Massilia sp.
CGACGCTGCTGGTGCGCGGCGAGCTGTCGGACCTGCTCTCGCGCGAGACCGCGCAGGAGATGACGCGGCGCGGGCCGCACCCGACACTGGTCGAGATCCCGGGCGTTGGCCATGCGCCGACCTTCGTCCATCCGGACCAGATCGCGATCGCACGCGAATTTTTACTGGGCTGACCAGCCCTTCGTTTTTAGAAAGAGACCATGGAAATCAAACGTCACCACGTAGGCAAGCGCCTCTCCGAAACCGCCATCCACAACGGCACCGTCTACCTGGCCGGCCAGATCGCCGAAGACACGACCCAGGGCATCGAGGGCCAGACCCGCGAAGTGCTGGGCCACGTCGACCGCCTGCTGATGGAAGCCGGCAGCGACAAGACCTGCATCCTGATGTGCCAGATCTTCATCTCCGACATGGCCCACTTCGCCGGCATGAACGCGGTCTACGACGAATGGGTGGCCCAGGGCCACACGCCGCCGCGCGCCACCGTCGAATCGAAGCTCGCCAACCCGGCCTGCCTGGTCGAGATCGTCGTCACCGCCGCGCTGCGCTAGGCAATGGTATCCACCGCCGCGCTCGGCGACGCCACCACCCAGCTGGTCCAGGGCCTCAGTCCCGAGGAATGCGCGCGCGTGCAGCACGCGCTCGATTACGCCGCGGCCGCCTATGGCGAGCGCGTCATCGCATCGGGCCAGAACGCCTTCGAGTTCTCGCTCGGGGTGGCCGGCACCCTGGCCTACCTGCGCAGCGACGTCGAGACGCGCATCGCCGGCCTGCTGTTCGAGCTCGCCCTGTTCGAGCCTGAGCTGGTCGAGACGCTCGAACAGCTGTTCGGCGCCGAGGTGGCGACCCAGGTGCGTGGGGTCCAGCAGCTGATCCGCCTGCGCGACCTGACCCTCGGCCAGCCTGCGGTCGGGCGCGGCAAGAACGCGGCCCAGGAAGCCGCCGCCCACATCGAGACGCTGCGCAAGATGCTGCTGGCGATGGCGTCCGACATGCGCGTGGTGCTGGTGCGCCTGTCGTCCTGCGTGACGATGCTGCGTTATTTCGCCGAGCAGAAGCGCTTCGACGATGTCACCCGCGACTACGGGCGCGAGGTGATGGACCTGTACGCGCCGCTGGCCAACCGCCTCGGGATCTGGCAGCTGAAATGGGAGCTGGAGGACCTGTCCTTCCGCTTCCTGCAGCCGGAAACCTACAAGCGCATTGCGAAAATGCTCGAAGAGAAGCGCATGGCGCGCGAGGGCTTCGTGCAGTCCGCGATCGAGCGCCTGCAGGGAGAACTGCAGGCGGCCGGCATCAGGGCCGACGTCAGCGGACGGCCGAAGCACATCTACAGCATCTGGAGCAAGATGCGCGGCAAGGACCTCGATTTCTCCGAGCTCTACGACGTGCGCGCCTTCCGCGTGATCGTGGCCGACATCAAGGCCTGCTACACGGTGCTGGGCCTGGTGCACAACATCTGGACCCCGATCCCGAAGGAGTTCGACGACTACATCTCGCGCCCGAAGCCGAACGGCTACCAGTCGCTGCACACGGTCGTCACCGCCGAGGATGGACGGCCGCTGGAAGTGCAGATCCGCACCCAGGAAATGCACAACTTCGCCGAGTACGGGATCGCGGCCCACTGGCGCTACAAGGAAACCGGCGGCTCGACCTTCAAGGGCGAGAAGTACGACGAGAAGATCGCCTGGCTGCGCCAGCTGCTGGCCTGGAAGAGCGACGTTGCCGACGCGGTGGCGGGCGAGGACGTGCAGAAGGAGTGGGTCGAGAAACTCAAGGCGACCACGCTCGACGACCGCATTTTCGTGCTCACGCCGCAGGCGCGGGTGCTGGAGTTGCCGGTGGGCGCGACGCCGATCGACTTCGCCTACCACCTGCACAGCGAGGTCGGCCACCGCTGCCGCGGCGCCAAGATCGACGGCGCAATGGTGCCGCTGAACACCCCGCTGCGTAACGGCCAGACCTGCGAGATCATCACCGCCAAGGGCCCGGCCGGCAGCGCCGGCCCCTCGCGCGACTGGCTCAGCCCGGGCTATGCGGTCAGCAGCCGCACGCGCTCGAAAATCCGCGCCTGGTTCCACGCGCTGGACCTGGCCGAGACCCTGGCCCAGGGCCGGGCGCTGGTCGAAAAATCACTGCAGCGCGAGGGCAAGACCGCGGTCAACCTGGAGGCGCTGGCGCACAAGCTCGGTTTCGCCAAGGTCGACGAACTGTTCATCGCGGTCGGCAAGGAGAAATTCAGCCTGCGCCACGTGGAAGCGGCGCTGCACGAAACCGTCGAGGCGCCGCCGCTGGAAGACGCCGCGGTGGTCAACAAGAGCCGCGCCTCGAGCGTGGAGCAGGGCGCCAAGTCCGGCGTGCTGGTGGTCGGCACCGAGGGCCTGATGACGATGCTGGCCAGGTGCTGCAAGCCGGCGCCGCCCGACCCCATCGTCGGCTTCGTCACGCGCGGCAAGGGCGTCTCGATCCACCGCCTGACGTGCAAGAACTTCGCCGAGATGCGCGCCAAGGCGCCCGAGCGCGTGATCCAGACCGAATGGGGCGCGGCGCTGTCCGACACGGTCTACCCGGTCGACATCTTCATCCTCGCGGGCGACCGCCAGGGCCTGCTGCGCGACATTTCCGAGGTGTTCTCGCGCGAGAAGATCAACGTGATCGGCGTGAATACGCAAAGCGCGAAAGGCCAGGCGCGCATGGTCTTTACCGCCGAGATCGGCTCGACCGGCCAGCTGCAGAAGGCGCTGGCGGCAATCGCCGAAGTGTCCGGGGTACAGGAAGCCCGCCGCCAATGAGGACTCGGGCCTTTCGTAGGGTGGGCACTCGT
>DNCF01000006.1:2979-3213 GCA_003484545.1 Massilia sp.
GTGCCCACGCGGTCTCACCATGTGCGAATGGTGGAGCCGTTTCGGCCACGACGTCCGTATCCCGAATCATGATACAAACCGCCGCACCCGCCCATCAAAACCGTATCATATGACGATGCGCCGCACCCTCCACCTCGGCACCACGCCCAGCCTCTGGGGCCGCGCGCTCGTGCGCTACCTGCGCAGCTGGTGGTACATGTTCCACCTCGGCGCCATCGCCCTGGTCACGGCCCT
>DNCF01000401.1:0-21770 GCA_003484545.1 Massilia sp.
CGGCGCTGGCGGCGGCTGCTGCCTGGGCTGCAGCTTCCTCACGTGCGCGCGCCGCGGCTTCCTCGCGGCCCCGGGCCGCTGCCTCTTCGCGCTGACGTGCTTCTTCCTGCTGCTGGCGCAGCCGCTCCGCGCGCTCGGCCTCCTGGCGCTTGTGGTTCTCGATGCGCGTATTCACTGCCAGGCGGAAGTCCTCGTCGGGCTTCTGGATGACGCTCTGCAGGTCGGCGAACAGGAACTCGTAGCCAGCGGCGTGCTCGCGGTACCAGGTCAGGCGGCCGCGCACGCCGGCGGCGATCGCGTCGACGGTGATCTTCGCGTTGGCCAGCTCGGTGTCGACCGCGTCCTGCAGCGTGGCCAGCGTGCGTTTGTTCTTCATGGCGCCAGCGAAGTCGCGGTTCTGGAAGACCAGACGCAGCGGCGCAATTTCCTTCTCCAACGCGGCGACGTGGTCGGCGAAGGCCTGCTTCACCTGGTTCAGGATGCTGGCCTTGATCAGTTCCTTCTTGTCCTTCACAGTGCGGGACAGCGTCAGGCGCTTGGCGCGCAGCTGCTCGCTGATGTGGTCGATCGTGCGCATCAGCTCGGCGATGTCGGCGGTCTGCTCGAGCGCGGCGCGCTTGGCCTGCTCCAGGTCGCCCTCGGCCTTCTCGCAGAATTTGACCGTCGCCTCGGCGTTGGCGAAGTCCTCGTCGGTCACCAGGTCGGTCTTGATGCTGGCGATGAAGCGCTCGGCGCGCGCCTGGAACGCCGGCAGGTTGCTGGTGGCCACCTCGCCGCGGATCTGGATGACGAGTGCCGGCAGCGACATGATCGGGTCAGCTTCCGGTTTTGCCGGGTATTCCTGAGGCACGTAGTTGGCCAGGTCGGCGGCGAACTGCGCCCAGCCGGCGCGGATGCGCTCCTGCCACTCCAGGTCCGGGAAGACGTTCATGTGCACCAGGTTGTCGACCGTGCCATCCGAGACCGTGAAGACGACGCGTTCGGCGCCGGTGACGAGCAGGATCTGCTGGCACTGCGGCATGTACTCATCCGGCAACACTTCCTGCTCCACCCAGCCAGCCAGCTCGGTATTCCACTGCTTGTGCTCGAAGGCGACATCGCCGGCCATCGTCAGGCCGTCGCACGAGGCCGAGAGCAGGCCTTCCGAGCAGGTGACCGGATACAGTTCGGTACCGATCAGGTCCTCGATCAGCGGGCGCGCCATGGCTTCAACGGCGTGGCCGTGGTCGAGGATGTTCTTCTGCACCCAGTCGCTGAACTCCTGCGCGGTACCGGTGTGCTTCATGTGCAGCAGCTCGGTGCGCGAGACCTTCGACGACAGGCCCAGCATCGCGGCCGCCTCACTGGCGCCGAAGTGCTCGAGCCGGAACTGCTGCCACTCCGGGCTACCTTGGGTAAGGTTATGGATCTGCATGTTTTTTCCTTGGTGAGGTTGAGGAGGACTCCCGCTCACGCGGGAGTGCCGCGGTTTAGTCGTTCTCGTGGGCCCAGCTGTCGATCGTCAGCTTCTGGTCTTCGGTGAGCAGCTGGCGGGTCTCGATCATCGCCACCAGCTCGGCGACGGTCTTTTTCTTGTCGACGATCTGCTGACGCCAGGCCGCCTTGTTCTTGTCGAAGTTCTCCGGCGTGCACATCGGCAGGTCGCCACCGCGCGGCGCGGCGCTGCTGCCGGCCGTGCTGGTGGTGCTGCTCGAGCTGCTGTCGCCGGCGCCGCCCTGGTCGTCGTCGCGGTCATCGATGACCACCATGTCGCCGTCGATCGTGAAGGGCTTGCCGGCGTCGACGGCGGTGGCCACGTCCATGGCGCGCTGCACCTCGATGGACTTCGGCATGTACTTCAGCACCTGGAGCAGCACCACCTTGCGGGCGTACATCTCCATGTTCTGGCCGTTCTTCTCCAGGGCGTAATGGCGGCCACCGACCTTGTTGAACTTGTTCAGGTGCTTCACCACCTTGTCCATGGTCCAGACCTCGATGACCGGGTACTGGCTGCCGTTCACGCGGCCGACGGCGTAGACGTGAGTGATGTCGCGCCAGCTGTCGCCGCCGGCGCCGGGCTTGTGGCGGATGAACGGCGCGTCGCCCAGGGCCCAGTCGAACTCGTCACCGATGTAGACGGCGCCGGTCCAGACCGTGGCGCGACCGGCGCGCGATACCAGGTCGACCAGGCCCTGCCAGCCCGGGACAAACTGCGCCTTGCCGCCGTACGGCACCAGGTAGCCCTGGCCGCCGACGCCGATCTCCAGGCCCAGCTGCGCGGCGACGACGACCGAGCCGAAGATGCTGTGCAGGTCGCACTTCTGCAGCGCGGCGTTCTGGCTGAAGGCGGTCATGGTCAGGCGGACCATACGATCCGGGCTGATGTGCTTCGGCAGCGCGTTAGCGATCTGGCCCTTGTACTTATCCAGGAAGGTGCTCAGGCTCTTGGCCGGGCTGGCGACTACTTGATTCATGTGATGGATCCTCTGTGGTTAAAAGCCGAAAACGTAGGTGCGCACGGCGCGGATGAGTGCTTTGCGCGGGCCGAAGCCGACCTGGAGCGAAAAGCGGTATTGGGTTCGGATGTGGCGCAGCATGATCACCACCCGTTGATCCGGCGGCGCTGCAGCTGCAGCTTCACCTGGTGGCGGCTCTCGCGCGCCGCGGCGCGGGCGTTGCCGGCGGCCTGCAGGCGCCCGAGCTCGAACATCGATTGCTGGAAGCGCCAGGCGTTCAGCCAGAGCAGCGCCGGCTTGGCCAGCTTGCGCACCAAGCGGCGCGGGATGCGGATGGCGGCGGCGGTCATGCGGCACCTCGAGCGGCGAGCACGTCCGGGTGGAATCGGCCCTTGTAATCGGGCGCCGTCCGCTGCCTGATTTCAGCCTTCTTGCGCTCATAGCTCGGGGACCAGCCTCGTGCCCCGGTTCCCGCATGGCGGCGGATTGTCACGCCGCGCTTGCGAAGCCGACGCGCACGCTTCGCGCAGACCGGCCGGTCCATATCCGGGTACTTGCGATAGAGCTCGTCCTGATAGGCCAGAGTGCAGCGCGGGTCGTACTTGTCGTAGTCGTACGAGGGCTGATTGCGCGCCAGCCAGTCGTTCAGCTTCGCGAGAGATATCAAGCCAGCGCAATACACGTGGCACTCTTTCAGCCCCTCGATCGTGTTGATGCCAACCTCTTTGACCGCCTCCATGTCCCGCACCATGGCCGGGTTCGGCGTGACCGTGCCGGACCAGACCTGGCCATGGCAATGCAGCGCCGTGCCGTCCTGCAGCTTGATATCGAACTTGCGGCCGCCGAATGCATTCGTCCCACCAGCGATGTTCAGCAGGTCATAGAAGCCGCTGTCGTTGGCCATCAGCTGCGTACCCTCTTGGGCGTAGACGAAATCCGGCATGCGGTCGATGACCACCATCACCTGGGGATTCTTGCTGATGGTGTTGTAATGGAGGATCACGTCGATGATTTCGATCGGCTCCTGGGCGCTGCTGCTCATCCATCTCTCCTGTCGTTGGCGCCGGCGCGGCCGGCTTCGTTGTTGGTCCCGGCCTTTCACCGGGTGGCGAGCTCTAACCGCGCTCGTCGCGGGCGTATGCGCAATCACGCTAGCGTGTGGTGGCCAGCAGGCCGCCGATACTTCAGTCAGCGGTGCAGGCGCTTGGCGGCGCCGCTGGTACCACAGAGCAAGGGGCCGGACGCTACCCCGGCGATGTGTTTCGACTTCACCCGCATCCTGTGCGGTAGAGAGGTCTGCGGCCACCTTCCTGCCTTCGATGGGTACTGGTCTTTTCCGACGCTCCACCTGTATGCGTCTGTGCGTGTCATCGATTTCCCACGCCGCCCTTGCTCTGTGGTGCCTGTCTGTTCCAGGCCGTCAGGGCATTCGAGATCCCGCTCCCTCTATTTCCTGACCCGAGATTCAGGGCAAGGCACGCATTTCCACCGGGGCGCGCCGCTCCGGTAAATCGTCAGGCCGCCTCGCGGTTCCAGGCTGCGCGGTCGACCCGGGCTTCCCCCGCGTCGGTACCGCGCTCGCGCTCTTGGCGCGCCAGTTCTTTTTGAGCGCGCACCAGCGCTTCATCCCAGATCAGGTCGGTCAGCACCTCGGCGAAGGCGTTCCGGCCTGCAGCGCTCTTGCGCAGCAGCTCGGCGCGCGCCTGGTCGTTCTGCATGTATTCGCCCAAGGCTTCATCGATCAGCTGCACAGTCTTCGGCAGGCCGGCGGCCAGTGCCTGGGTAATCGAATCGGTGGCTTCGCGGGTCAGCGCCACCAGCTGCTCGTCCATCTGCTCTTCGGTAATCGGGTCGTGGAGTGCCATCGTCGTCACCTCAAGCGCAGATCAGCGGGTTCGCCTCGAGGCGCTCGCGCATGAAGATGTCGAAAGCGACGTCGTCCATGTCGGTGCAGTCGGTCCAGCCCGGCGCGCGGGTGGCGATCTCGGTAGGGTGCATCCAGTCGGCGTCGCGGCCGTCGGGGCTCACCATGAAACGCTGGTCGGCGATCGGGGAATTGAGCATCGTGTCCTCCGATCAGGCGCAGGCCAGTTCGTGGACCAGGTCCGCGTAGCGCGCCGAAGCGGCGGCCTTGGCCAGGGCGGCGGCGGCCTGCTGCTCGGCGTGGCGCTTCGCCGCCGCAATCATGGCGCTCGCTTCGGCCACGTCGACCTTGCTCAGGCCGTTGTGCGGCACGAACGAATACAGCTGCTGGTTGCGGGAAAGGATGTAGGCGTCCGGAGCGGAATCGCCCGGCGTTGGGACCACGGCCACAACTTCCAGTCCGGTGAGGAAGCCGACCTTCACGGTCTGGCCTACGGTCCACTGCTGCTTGCTATTGCTGATCATGGTGCTCTCCAGTTCGGCGGCTCGGCGGTTGCTGAGCTCGTTTCGTTGGAGATATATTAGGACAAGCTAATTTTCCCGTCAATAGGAGTTCCTAACTTTTTTATTAGGAGAAGCTATTCTAACGACGGTGGGGCGAAAAAAAACCCCGGCAAGCGGGGCGATATGGAACGTCTGTACAGTTGAGCGGCCTAGCCCCCCCCCCCTTAGACGATGTTAAGAGTGTGGGTCTAATCGCTGTCGGGCTAGGTCTCGACCCATCAGCCAATCTTCGAGCTTAATCTTTAACCAGACAGACACGTAGCCGATCGGGATCCAGGCGGCGGAAAAGATCACGTCTCCATTGTCGTAATAAATACGGGGGAATTGACGCAAGAGCACAAAAAGTAGGTAGTGGAGCAGGATGAAGCAAATAATAGCAATCCACAAACACACCTGCTCTATACGATTCGCCATTTATAGGCCTCCTTTACCACTCTTATCGCGCACACGACCAATTACCGAGATGTGTTCATTCGCCAGATCAGCAGGTATTTCCTCATCGGAATACACTGGGTTCTTGCTTCTTAAGATCAGAGTCCCGTCTAACCTGCGGTACAGATACTTGATCCGCAGGTCGTTACCGTAGCGAATCGCATACAGCTTGCCGTCAACGATCTCGGTTTCATCGAGGTTCACTAATACCGTGTCGCGATGAAACAGGAAGGGTTCCTGGCTATCCCCTGTCACCCGGAAGCGCTTCACGCGCTCTGGATTGATGCGCTCCTTTTGGAACCAAGACAGTCGATACGTGGCCGGCTCGTTATCTTCCTCGAGCTCAAAATGAGGCTCGCGCCCATTCCCGGCCGAGAACTCGATTCGAGACTCCGGCACAGATATTACGTCGTCGGGCAGAGGATCTTCAGGATGCAAGGCTCGGATCATCGACGGCGCCGTCGCAGAATTGGACGCATCGCCAGTGCTACGCATCGGACCTGATCCCGTGGCCAGCCACTCTTGACGTACCCCAAGTGCACGCGCTGCCTGGAGCAGATTTTCGCCACGGAGATATTTCGCTTTGCCAGTGAGCCATCCATGAACACTAGGAGGCTTCACACCGCATGCTCGTGCGAGATCGACCTGGCTCAAGCCAGCCTCTTTCATCGCTAATTTGATTCTTTCTGATAACAACATTAGGTCATCCTAATTGTTTTTTCGTTAGGAGTGGCTATTGACAGGATCATTAGCTACTCCTAATATGAGCAGGAATACCTAACTTTCGTTCTTACGGACAATAAATGACCCCTACTTCAAGTGAACTGATCGATAAGCTCGGCGGCCCTGCCGCTGTGGCTAAGCTCCTCGGCATCAAGCCGCCATCGGTCGTCGGCTGGCGAGCCAATGGGATCCCGGCCGACAAGCTGATCCGCCTGGCGCCGGTCTGCGAACGGATGGGGATCGCATCCCGTCAGGAACTGCGCCCGGATGACTGGAAGGAAATCTGGCCAGAACTCGCCGCCCAGGCTGAACCTCAGCCGCAGTAACCCTGCGGCTTTTTCGTTGTCCAAAAAGTTGCCAACAGGAAGTTGACCCTTCCCTATTGCATAGCATCACCCCTGAAGTCCTGAACCACCGCCCCACTAGGAGAAAAACCATGAAGCACCAGAAGCCAAACCTGAAGCGCGAACGCACGTTGAAGGTGCCGCTGAACGACGTCGAGCAGGATGAGCTGCGCAAGTTCTGCCCTGGCCAGGTCGCCCCGTTCGTACGAGATCTCGTCCTCGCCCACATTCGGAAGGAGACGAATCGTACCGCGGGGAAACGCCAAAGCGAACGGCCACGTCATGGCCATCTGCATGGCCATGCCCAGCGCTTCCCCGGCCGGGTTGCCGTCGCAGGTGGCTTCCACCGGATGCGCCTTTAAGGGCGATTTCAAACCGCGCTCCCTCGCCTGGGTAGCCACTGATTAGAAGGACCGATACACATGCAAGCCCAAGAGACCAACAAGGCGACGCCGGACGAAAGGATCGCCCACCAGGCCAAGACCTGGCGGAGCATCGACAAGGCGGCGGTCGCCGACAAGAAAGACCCACAGAAGCAGCGCGCCGAATACCACGCCCGCCAGCAGCTGCGCCAGGTCATCGACACCGTAGGGAGCCGCTGATGGAACAGATCGTCTCCCGCGACACCATCCGCGCCCGGGCCCGCGCTGCATTCGAACGCGGCGCCTCGCGCGACTCCCACAACATGAATCCTGATGCGGCGGCGCTGGCCGACTGGCTGGCGGAGTACGACCGCTGCGCCGCCGAGGCTGAATCGCTCGAGGTGACGCCATGACATCCGGGAACGCCGGCGCCCTGCCGGCCCCGCTCACCCCCGCCGATTGCAACCTGCAGGACTTCGCTTTCATGCCGCTTGACGTTGCTCGTTTGCGCGACAGCGACATGGCGGCGTACGAATCCCCCGAGGCATGCTGGGCCGCGGTTCTCCTCTGGAGCGCCGCCTGGCACCAGGTGCCCGCCGCATCCCTTCCTGATGACGACCGCTTCCTGGCCAAGGCCGCCGGCTATGGCCGCGTGGTCAAGGAATGGTTGAACGTGCGCGAGGGCGCGCTCCACGGCTGGATCAAGTGCGACGACGGCCGCCTGTATCACCCGGTCGTCGCCGAGAAAGCGCTGGAAAGCTGGAAGGCTAAGGTGCACCACGCCTGGAAGAAAGAATGCGATCGCATCCGGAAATCCAACAAACAGCGCGAGGCTGAGGGCCGTTCGCTGCTCCCACTTCCGCCGGAACCGGGTTCACATTCCGACAACATTCCGTTGGAAAGCGGAGGAATTCCGCCGGAGAGCGCAGGACATTCCGATGGAAACGAGAAAACCGACGATGGAATTCCACCGGAAAACGCTCTTAAGGGACAGGGACAGGGAGAAGGACAGGGACAGGGAGAATTAAAACCTAAATCATCGTCTCCTCAACCGCCAACTCCGGACGCCGCCCAGGCCGCCCCCGAATCGTCTGCCGACCTCGTCGGCGGCATGGCCCGCAACGTGCAGATCGCCCTGCTGCTGCGAGCCCAGGGCGTGATCACCACGGCACAGAACCCCATCGTCGCGGTGACCTGGGCACTGAATCCGAAGGTCACCGACGAGGTGCTGAACGTCGCGATCATCAAGGCCAAGGCCGCGAAGCCAGACCAGACCATCCCTGTCGCCTACCTGGCGCCCATCGTGGAGCAGGAGCTGCAGGTCCAGGCCGCACCACCACCAGCACCGTCGACGCAGAAGCCGCGCGAGGACTGGGCCTGGAGGAAGTCGAACCAGGGCATCGACACGAAGGGCCGAGAGCTCGGCATGTTCGCCCGTAGCGGGGAGAGCTACCCCGACTTCCTCGCCCGTATCGACACCGAGCTCGAGAAGCGGAAAGGACGTGCAGCATGACCCACACCCACGAAGACCGCGTCGCCGACCGCCCTGCCCACCTCTGCGCGGCCTACGGCTGCCCGCTCATCGGCTCGATGTGCAGCAGCACCTCGGGCAGCACCGAGTGGTGGTGCTTCGCCCACTTTGGCGCCACGCCGGGCCAGTTCCAGGCGATCACATCGGAAATGCACCGCCTGCGCTGGCTGGCCATGGCCGTGCACGACGTCCGTTACCACGACAAGCCCGGTACCGAGGCCTCGCGCGCTGCGTTTCAGCTGATCGAGCGCGAGCTGAAGGCACACGGCCGGGAAGACCTGCTGTGGATCCGTCCGGACGGCCAGCACCAGGGTGAGAAACGCTATCGCTGGCTGGAGCGCCTGGAGGCCGCGCTGAAGGCGTCACTGGATGGCGCCGGCGTGCTCAACCCGAGCAGCTACCAGGCCGCCCTGCCGATCGGCGGGGGCGACAAGAGCAGCTTCAGCAAGGTCGGCTTCGACATGCCGATGTGAGACCACTTCGCGCGCGAGCGCACCAACCGCAGCACCAACCTGAAAGGGCAGCACCCATGAACGACCAAGCCATCGAGCGCCAAATCCAGGCCAAGGGCAAGACCGCGCCGCGCATCACGCCGGCCGACATCGAGGCGAACATCGCCAGCGAGCACTACTTCACGGCAGGCCAAGGCGAGGCCGGCGCCATCGCGATGACCTCCGGTGTGAGCGGCATGCGGGCCTACAGCGAAATTCCCGAGAGCCTGCACCTGCTCACCTTCTGCGTCCTGGTTCTGCGCAACGGCTTCACCGTCACCGGCGAGAGCGCGTGCGCCAGCCCGGAAAACTTCGACGCCGAGATCGGCCGCAACATCGCGCGTCAGAACGCCGTGCAGAAGATCTGGCCGCTGATGGGCTACCAGCTGCGTGACCACCTGCGCCGCCGTGCTGAGTTCGACGCTTCCGAGAAGGTCGGCGGGCAGCTGGTCGCCAACGGCCTGAATCCGCTCTACAAAGGCCAGTTCGAAGGCGAAACCGCCGAGCAGGCAGAAGATCGCCGCCGCGCCGCCCGCCGCCCCAACCCAGCCCACGGCGCGCCAAACCCACCAGGCCACTACCCGGTCGGCTGACCAGTACCACCCGCCCGGCCAGCCCGGGCGGATACAACAACGACAAGGAGAAACCACCCCATGAACATCCTCGCCATCGACATCGGCACGCAAACCGGCTGGGCGCGCACCTCGCGCGCCGGCACCGTGCACAGCGGCAGCGAGAACTTCGCGCCGCGCCGCATGGAAGCGGCCGGCCAGCGCTGGCTGAAGTTCCGCGCCTTCCTCAACGAGCAGCGGCTCCAGGCCGGCGGCGAGATCCACGCGGTCTACTACGAGGACGTGAAGAACCACGCCGGCGTGCTGGCCGCGCACGTCTACGGCGGCTTCCTGGCATGCCTGGAGATGTGGTGCGCGGCGAACAACGTCCCACTGCGCCCGGTCGGCGTGGGCACCGTGAAACGCCACTGGACCGGCAAGGGCAACGCCGACAAGGCCGCCATGTGCGAGACCGCGCGCGCCAAGGGCTTTCGCCCGAAGGACAACAACGAGGCCGACGCGCTGGCGATCCTGTCGCTGGCGAGGTCGATCGAACGTCCGACTGTTGTCGAAGAACCAATGGCGGCTTAAGGGGAGAAGATGCGGGAAAAGCGCCGTGCAACCACTCTCACGCGTGCGCGCGCGTTTGGGCAGCGGGCCAGCGACGTTCGCGTCGACTGGTTCCGCCTGCTCGACCAGCTGAAGGACGAGGGCTACAGCCTGTACGACGTCTCGTTCTTCACCGAAATCCCGAAGTCGACCCTTATCGGCTACAAGAACGGCTCGCAGCCGCCCTACCACCAGGGCCTGTGCTTGGTGCAGTTCTGGGCCGAGGCGACCGGCAATGGTATTGCCGACGTGCCAACGGTCAATCAGTTCTCGTTCATGGCCTGAGGCGATTTAGTCGGGATTCCGACCGGCCGCCGCGCCGATACTCCGTGACGTTGCTTCCCATAAACGTCATCCGGAGTCCAGCATGGCCAAGAGTTCTTCCCGCGTCACCACCGTCCACGTCCCTGGCGAAAGCCCCATGACTGCGGACACTTCCAGCACCGACACCACCACCACCAGCACGGCCGAGGGTGGCGCAACGCCGCCCGAAGGTGACAGCGGCACCGCGGCGCCGTCCGGCGGCGGCGCTGTCGTGACGTCTACCACTGCGAGCACCAGCACCGACACCGCGGCCGCATCAATCGACATGGATGCCCTGCGCGCCCAGATCCGCGCCGAGGAGATGACCAAGCTGCAGGACGAGCTGGCGCACCAGCTGCAGGCCGCGAGCTCCGTCGTGAACAAACCAGCCACCGCGCCGGCGCCGCGCTCGAAAGCCGACTATCGAAACATGCGCGCCACCGACGTGGATCCCACCACCCTCACCGCCCCGGTCCTCACCCTGGACGGCTACGTGTGCCCGGTCCCGCCGGAAAAGAAGTAATCGATCAACCATCGCAAGGAATCACCATGTGCGGAAGCTCCCCAGACCTCCCACCCGAGAAAGACCCGAAGGAAGAGCGCGAGAAGGCCGAGGCTGACGCGACAGCCGCGGCCAATGCCAAGGCCGCGGCGAATCGCCGGGCGAAGCGCAACCAGACCCTGCTTGCTGCCGGCGCCCAGGGCGCGACCGGCACGGCCTCGACCAGCACCGTGCTGGCCCAAGGCAAAGACAAGCTCGGCGGAGGAGGCTGACCATGTCCGAGCTCGCAGTGCAACTGCTGCGCAGGAAGGCCGCGCTCGAGCAGCTGCGCACGCCGCACGAGCAGGTCTGGCGCGACTGCTTCGACTACTCGTTCCCTGAGCGCGGCGACGGCTTCAACGGCGAGAAGAGCGATGCAACCGCGCTGCAGGCCAAGCGCGCGCGCCTCATGGACTCGACGTCTACCGACGCCGGCCAGATCCTGGCGGCCGCCATCATGTCCGGCGGCACGCCCAGCAACTCCCGCTGGTTCGGCCTGTCCACCGGCCAGGACACCGACGAGGAGAAGCGCTGGTTCGACCTGTGCGCCGAGACCATCTTCGAGAACATCCACGGCTCGAACTTCGACGCGGTTGGCTTCGAAGCATGCACCGACATGGTCCCGGCCGGCTGGTTCGTACTGTTCATCGACGTCGACCGCGAGCTGGGCGGCTACCACTTCGAGCTTTGGCCGATGGCCTCGTGCTACATCGCCGCGTCGAAGTCGGGCGGCCTGCCCGACACCCTGGTGCGCTCCTACGAACTGTCCGCCGAGCAGGCGATCAAGGATTTCGGCCGCGACCAGGTCAGCGAAAAGGTGCGCAAGCTGGTGGACGACGGCAAGCCCGACGAGAAGGTGCGGCTCTGCCAGTCGATCTACCCGCGCAGCGCCGAGGCGACTGGCGTCCGCGCCAAGAACCTAGCGTTCGCCTCCGTGCACATCGAGGTCGATACCAAGCACCTGGTGCGCGAGTCCGGCTTCCACGAATGTCCGTTCGTGGCGCCGCGCTGGGCCAAGCTGCCGAACAGCGAGTACGCGATCGGGCCGATGTTCCGCGCCCTGCCCGACATCAAGCAGCTCAACCGCCTGGTCTACCTCGAAGACACGAACCTCGACATGGCCGTCTCGGGCATGTGGATCGCCGAGGATGACGGCGTGCTGAACCCGCGCACCGTCAAGGTCGGTCCGCGCAAGATCATCGTGGCCAACAGCGTGGACAGCATGAAGGCCCTGCAAAGCGGCGCCAAGTTCGACCTGTCGTTCACGAAGAAGGAACAGCTGCAGGCGGCAATCCGCAAGACCCTGATGGCCGACCAGCTGACGCCCCAGGATGGGCCGGTGCGCAGCGCGACGGAGGTTCACGTGCGCGTGCAGATGATCCGCCAGCTACTGGGCCCTATCTACGGCCGCATGCAGGCCGAGTGGTACGCGCCGATGATCAGCCGCTGCTTCGGCCTGGCCATGCGCGCCGGCGTACTGCCTCCCCCGCCCCAGTCGCTGGCCGGGCGCCAGTACAACGTCAAGTTCGAATCGCCGAACGCCAAAGCACAGAAGATCGAGGAGGTCAACGCGGTCGAGACGTCGCTGGTGGCGGTGGGCCAGATCGCCGAGGCGCGCCAGGATCCGAGCGTCTGGGACGCAATCGACATCGACGAGAGCATCAGCGTCATCCTGGAAGGCCGCGGCGCGCCGGCACGCATCGGCCGTTCGAAGGAAGAGATCCAGGCCATCCGCGAGCAGCGCGCCCAGGCGCAGCAGCAGGCCCAGCAGCAGCAACAGCAGGCTGAAATGGCCCAGAAGATGGCGCCGCAGATGGCCAAGAACATGGCGCCCGCATGAGCCAGAACCCTACCCCCGAGGACTACAAGGCGCTGTTCGAGGACGACCGCCGCGGCGTGGCCATCCTCGAGCACCTGATCCGCACCTTCGCCCGCCCGGCCGTCGTGAACGGCGGCATCGATGCGGTGCTCGCCACCTACCAGCGCGACGGCCAGCGCCGCGTGCTCGAGTTCATCACCAACCAGATCAACCGCGCCCACGGCGTGGACGTCAACAACCAGGAAGGATAGACACATGTTCATCAAAGGATTCATCAGGCGTTACATGCAGGAAGCTGGCGCGGACGGCGCCGCAGGTGGTGCAGGTGGTGCAGGTGGTGCACCAGCTGGCGGCGCGCCCGCCGGTAGCGCAGATGCAGGCGCTGGCGCACCTGGCTCGCTGCTGGCCACCGGTGCGGCAGCAGCTGGCGACGGCGCTCCAACCACCGACTTCATTCCCGAGAAGCTGCGTGTCATGAAGGAGGACGGGAGCATCGACATGGACGCTTCGTCTCGCAAGCTGGCCGAAGCCTACGGCAGCCTGGAGAAGCGTTTCGGTTCGGGCGACGCGCCGCCGAAGGACGCCAGCGAGTACAAGATCACCGTGCCCGACGCGCTCAAGGACGCGTTCGACCCGGCCACCGACGAAGGCATGAAGGGCTTCCTCGCCGGCGCCCATGCGGCCGGCCTGAACCAGGCGCAGGTCGACTTCGTCATGGGCAAATACTTCGAGATGGCCCCGCAGCTGGCCGCTGGTGCGGTCCTGCACGACGCGGCGACCGCGACGGCCGAGCTGCAGAAGACCTGGGCCACGGAATCCGATTTCAAGCGCAACGTGCGCAATGCCTACGTGGGCACCACCGCGGCGGCGCAAAAAGCCGGCCTGGACGTCAACGAGATCATGAGTGGACCGCTCGGCAACAACCCGCAGTTCCTGCGCCTGATGGCCGCGCTGGGCCCCGAGTTCCAGGAAGACCCGGGCGCCGGCGGCCAGTCCATGGCCACGCAGGAGGACATCAACGTTCTGCTCGTCTCCGAGGCCTATACGAACCCGCGCCACGTCGACCATGCGAAGGTCAGCGCGAAGATCAAGCAGTACTTCGAGCGCAAGCACGGTACCGAAGCCGCTGGCTGACGCCCCATCTCACCCATCCCAGGCCCGCCCCGTGCGGGCCTTTTTCGTTCCCGCGCGCAAATAGTCGGGATTCCGACCGGCCAACGGCGCAATCATTGCCAGCATTCAAGGCCTGCGGTGGCGCGCAGACAACCTTCTAGCCCGTAGCCCGCGCATAACAGCCGATGCGAGGAACGTAATACAGGCCCGGTGTCCGGACAACCTGAAGGCGAACCATCCTCACCTTTTGGAGAACAACATGCCCGCAACTATCACCCAGGCCTTTGTCCAGCAGTTCGACACCACGATCCGGACCCAGGCCCAGCAGAAGACCTCCCGTTTCGAATCCCGCGTCACTGACCGCGGCACCATCACCGGCGAATCGTTCACCGCGAACAAGCTCGGCATGGTGGAAGACACCCCCGAGAACAATGTACGCCACGGCGATACCCAGTGGAGCGACATCACCCACGGCACCCGCGTCGCCCTGATGCGCGACTTCTATCAGGCCCTGCCGGTCGACCGCGCCGATGAGCCGAAGGTGCTGGCCAACCCGAACGGCGACTACATGTCGTCGCTGCTGGCCGCCTGGAACCGCCGCAAGGACCAGATCATCTACGCCGCCGGCCTGGGCAACTCGCAGACCAAGGAAGGCGACCAGATCCCGCTGCCGCCTACCCAGAAGATCGCCGCCGGCGGTACCGGCTTTACCAAGGCCAAGCTGATCACCGCGAAGAAGATCTTCCGCGCCAACGAATGCGACAGCGAGGCGGACGATCCGCAAGAGCTGTACATCACCTACACGGCCGAAATGCTCGAAGACATCCTGGGCGACGCCACCCTGACCAGCGCCGACTTCATGGCGGTGAAGATGCTCCAGGAAGGCAACCTGGCCGGCAAGTGGATGGGCTTCAACTGGGTCCCGTACGAGAAGGTCAACAACGTCGGCGGCACCTACAGCGCGATGGCCTGGGCCAAGAAGGCGATCCACTTCGGCACCGGTTTCTTCGAAGGCAAGAGCCAGCGCCGCGGCGACAAGAAGGACACGATGCAGCTGTCGGCGGCCGGCTCGGTCGGCGCGGTGCGCGTCTGGGAAGACGCCGTCGTCCAGATCGACTTCGTCTAAGCGATCCCATAGCGGCCGCCAGCTCGGCGGCCGCATCGACCCAACCTCATTTCATAGGAGCCATCATGGCTGAAGTAAACACCGCCCAGGGGGCCGCCCTCATCGCCCGCAAGAAGCTGCAGGCGCACGAATCGCACGGCCGCGTCCGCGTGCTCGCATCGAAGATGCCGGCCGTGCACGCCGGCGCCGCCGTCAACGACACGATCTTCATCGGCCGCCTGCCGATCGGCTCGCGCATCCTGACCGACGGCATCATCAGCTGCGCGGCCGGCACCGCCGCCTGCGTGCTCGACGTCGGCGTGCGCAAGACCCGCGACGGCGCTGTCATCGACGCGGACGGCATCGCCGTCGGCATCGACGTCGCCGCGGCCGGGAGCAAGGCCGCGATCAACGGCGCCCTGATCGCCAACGGCGCCGAGTACATCACCGCCGAAGAGGTCGACGTCTACGCGACCGTACGCGGCGCGGCGCTGGCCGCCAACCAGTCGCTCAAGTTCGAGATCCAGTACGTCACGGACTGAGCCTGTCACCGCTGTCTTCTTACCCCTCGGGGTATTTCGCCGGGGCCTTGTGCCCCGGTTTTTTCTTGAAAGTCCGATATGCCAAGCTCAGTTTCAGTCTGCTCCAACGCCCTGGTGATGCTCGGCGGCGCGCCGTTCAGCTCGTTCGAAGAGCCGAAACCGCACGTGCGCATCGCCGCCAACCTCTATCCGACCGTGCGCGACGACGTGCTGCGGCTCCACAACTGGAACTGCGCTACCGACCGCGTCATCCTGGCGCCCATGGCGAATCCGCCTGCATTCGACTTCGCGCACCAGTTCCAGCTTCCGGGCGACTGGCTGCGCACGCTCCAGGTGGGCCGCAAGGGCGAGCCGCTGGAATACCGGTCCGAGCGTCAGCGCCTGCTGGCCAACGTCACCGCCCTGCCGCTGGTCTACTGCTTCCGCAATACGGTCGAGGACACCTGGTCGACCAACCTGATCCGGGTTGTCGAGCTGGCGATGGCCGCCGAGATGGCCTACGCCGTGACCTCGTCGACGTCGGTGCGCGACAGCTACCGCGACCAGTTCGCGCGCCTGCTCAAGGTGGCCAAGGCGATCGACGGCCAGGACGATCCGCCGGAAGAGTTTGCCGAGGGCTCTTTCGTCGAATCTCGCTTCTCGTAAGGGCCGGCCATGCCACGCGTCACCATCAACCAAACCAATTTCACCGCCGGCGAGATCTCCCCGAAGTGCTACGGCCGCGTCGACGTGGCGCGGTACCAGAACGGAGCCGCCGCCATGCCCAACTGCGTGGTGAACCTGCACGGCGGCGCCGAGCGCCGGCCCGGCTCGGCTTTCATCGCGCCGACCAAGGATTCCGCGAAGCGCGCGCGCCTGGTCCCCTACATCTTCAGCACCACCCAGGCCTACATGCTGGAATTCGGCCACATGTACATTCGGGTGTACGCGCAGAGCGGCGGCCAGGTCCTCAGCGGCGGTGCACCCTACGAGATCGCCACGCCCTACACTGAAGACATGCTGTCCGCTCTGGACTACACCCAGGGCGCAGACACCATGTTCATCTTCCACCCGGCCGTGCCGATCCACATCCTCCAGCGCATTGCCTCCGATTTCTGGTCGATCAAGCCGGCGCCCATCACGGTGGCGCCGTTCGATGAGGTCGGGCACATCTTCCCGACCGGGTTGACGCTGTCCGATGCGACGCCCGGCGCCGGCCGAACTGCAACCGCGCCGGCAGACGCGTTCATCTTCCTGCAGGCCGATGTTGGGCGCCGCCTCACATTCCAGTCCGGCGTCGCCCTGGTCACCGCCTACAACAGCGCGAACAGCGTCACCGTCGAGATCCAGAACGCGTTTCCAGGCACGGTACTTCCGGCCAATGCCTGGGAGCTGCTGGACTCGCCGCAGGCCACGATTACCCCCTCGGCCAAGGATCCAGTGGGTGCAGGCTGCACGCTCAGCACGGCCGTCCAGATGACCACCCCCGAGGGTGAGCCGCCCAGCTACGCCGGAGTGGAGACGTGGCGCCCGGAGGACGTCGGCAAGTTCGTTCGCATCAACGGTGGCATGGTGCAGATCGTTGGTTACCAGGATTCATACACTGTGGATACGACTATCAAGGAGGAATTGACCTCGGAAGTCGCGTCGCCGGCGAACGCATGGACGTTAGAAGGTTCGGTGTGGAGTGGTCAGAACGGCTACCCAAGCACTGGCGCCCTGTTCGAGCAGCGCCTGGCGGTGGCCGGCTCGCCGAAATACCCGCAGACGGTCTGGGGAAGTCGCTCCGGCCTGTTCTACGACTTCACCATTGGCACCAACGGCGACGACGCATTCAGCTTCTCGCTGCCGTCGACTGGCCAGATCAACCCGATCCAGCGCATGGTCACCGCAAAAGCGCTGATGCCACTCACCTATGGCGGCGAATACACCATGGAAGGCGGCGGCGACGAGCCGCTGACGCCCACCAGCGTAAAGGCGCGCAGCCCTTCGGTCTACGGTTGCAACCAGGTCAAGCCGCTCCGGATCGGTAACGAGGTGCTGTTCGTGCAGCGTGCCGGTCGCAAAGTGCGCTCGCTGGCCTACCGCATCGAATCGGACACCTATAACGCTCCCGACCTCACGGTGCTGGCCGAGCACGTCACCGCATCGGGCATCGTCGACATGGCCTACCAGCAGGAGCCGGGTTCGCGCCTCTGGTGCGTGCGCGCCGACGGCAAGCTGGCCACCCTCACCCTCGACCGCGATGAAGGCGTGGTGGCCTGGACGCCGCAGCACACCGACGGCCTGTACGAATCCTGCGCCTCGATCCCGAACGCCGAGGGCGACGAAATGTGGGTCATCGTGCAGCGCACGGTCAATGGCCAGATAAAGCGCTACGTCGAGCGTTTCGAACCGACCTACTACACCGACAGCGGGATCGCCGGCACTGACGCGGCCGGCAAGTCGGTGTGGACCGGAATCGATCACCTCGAGGGCAAGAGTGTGGCCGTCCGGGCGGATGGCGTGTACATGGGCCAGTTCCTTGTCGCCGGCGGCGCGATCGAGTTGCCGCGCACGGCGCGCGACGTGCAGATCGGCCTACCTTTCACGAACAGCATCACGCTGCTGCGTCCGGAGATCCAGGCCGGCGACGGCAGCATCCAGGGCAACGCCCAGCGCGTGCACGAGGTATCGCTCCTGCTGATGGACACCATCGGCGCCAAGATCAACGGCGACGAGATCGCCTTCCGCGAATTCGGCGCCGAGCTGCTCGACGCCGCGCCCCAGGCCTTCTCGGGCTACGAGCGCGCAGGCCTGACGGAATGGTCACGCGGCGACGAGAAGATCACGATCAGCCAGGACGAACCCTACCCCTTCCACCTTCTTGCGGTGGTTCGCAAGATCACCGCCAACAGCTGAGGCCTCCATGGGAATTCGAGTTGCAACACTGGACGACTTGCCGCGCATCCTCGAGCTCGGCGAGCTTCTGCACAAGGAAAGCCCGCGATGGTCGCGCCTTTCTTTCAACCGGGCCAAGGCGGCCCACTTCATTGCCCACCTGATCCTCGAAGCGAGCGGCGTCGTCTTCGTAGCCGAGCAGGACGGTCTGGTGGTGGGAGGGATCGCCGGCATGGCGGCCGCCCACTGGTCGAGCGACGACGTGGTCGCCCAAGAAGTGAGTTTTTTCATGGCCCCTGAAGCGCGCGGGAACATGGTCGCGGTGCGCCTTATCGCCGCCCTGCAGGCCTGGGGTGAGCTACGCGGCGCAAGGTGGCTGACGGCAGGAACGTCAACCGGGCTCGACCCGGAGCGCACGGCCGGACTTTATGAGCGGCTGGGATTTTCCCGCTGCATGATTGGACTGGAGATCGAATATGGGAATTGAAACTGCCGCTTTGGCGGCCTACGCGGCGATCGCTGCTGCAGCTGTCGGCGCCACCTCTGCGCTTTACTCCGCTGATACCCAGCAGAACACGGCCGAGGCGAACGCCGAGATGGCGCGCCGCCAAGGCAACCAGGAAAAGGACGCCGCCATCGCGCAGGCGGAGAAGATCCGGAAGGCGGCACGCGCTGCCGCTGGCCAAGCCAATGCTTCGATGGCCGCCGCCGGCGTGGCAATCGGTGAAGGTACGCCGCTGCGCATCAACGAGCAGATCTACAAGGACTCCGAGGACGACGCCTATAGCACGCTGCTGACCGGTACCCGCCGGCAGCAGTCGGCGAACGATCAGGCCAGCTTCCTGGAAGCCGAGGGCAGCGCTGCAGCAACGTCCGGTTACCTGAACGCTGGGGCAACTCTCCTCAGCGCAGCCGGCACATACGGCAAATGGAAAGCCAGCCAGAAAGGCGGTGGCGAATGAGAATCCCGACCGGTAACTTCGGCCACATCGTCGCCGAGCCGCAGCAGCAGGCCCAGGTGCGCGGTAGCGGCGCTATCGGCCAGGCGCTGAGCAACGTCTCGAACGCGATCGCAGGTGTCGCCCAGGACATGCAGCAGGCTGTGGTGCAGAGGCAGCGTTCGCAATCGGCGGCGACGCTGGCCACGCTGAGCAATAGCGGCTATGACCTGTCCGATCAGATCGGGCGCGACGTCAGCGACGGCAAACTCGCGGCCGACCAAGCTGTCCCCGAGTTCCGCAAGCGCATGGGGGAACTGGTCGGCGCGAGCACCAAGGACTTCACGAACGACCAGCGCCTGATTATCGACGAACACCTGGTTAAGCTCAACGGCATGCACGAGCGCAACCTCAACGGTATCGCGATCAAGCGGACCCAGTACGAGACCGGCGCGAACCTGCTCAACATGAGCGAACAGTTCCAACGCGCGGCCATGCGCGACCTGCCTGGGGCGATCAACCAGTGGAACGGCGCTGTCGATACGATGGGCCCGGCCGCCGGCTGGGACCCGGAGAAGATCGCCACCGCAAAGCAAGCCTTCAAGGAAAACGCATCCTACAATTTCGCCGATGCCACGTTGGAGGGTGCTGCCCAGACCGGAAATGCCGACCTGGTGCGCGCAGCGCGCGAAAAGCTCGAAGGCCCCGAGGGCGAAGCCATCGACCCGGCCAGGCGCACCGCACTGATCACGAAAGCCTACGGGTTCGAGAACGGCATCAAGGCCGCCGGCGTGCGCGAGGCCGAACGCCTCAAGCGCGAACAGGAAGCACGCGAAAACAAGGCGCGCGACGCGTTTAAGGATGCGCAGGGCCTGGTGTTGAATGGCCGTTACCTGTCGACCGAATACATTTCCGAGCTGTCGGCCATCACCGCCGGCACCAGCGCGGCGCCCGCCGTGCAGGAGCTGGTGCGCGCGCAGGCCGCTGTCGCCGGCTTCGCCTCCCTTCCACTCTCCCAGCAGACCGCAACTATCGAGCGCCGACGCGCCGCCGGGTCGACCCCAGGCATGGGCGTGTCGGTCGACGAGGAACAGATGACCGCTGCCATGGAGCGGATCCGCGATGGCAGCGTACGCGCATATGCTGAAAACCCATGGACGGCAGCGCAGGAGCGGGGCGTCATCCCGCGCGCGCCCGCGCTGCAGCTGAACGACATCGCCGGCGCGCAGGCGGTGCTGGCCGAGCGGATGAAGCAAATCGGCACGGTCGAGGCCGCGGCCGAGCGCAAAATCTCGCCACTGCAGCCTCAGGAAGCCGAGCAGATCGGCCGCATGGTGCAGTCTCTACCCCCGGACCAACAGTCGGCGGCCCTGGCCAGCTTCGGCAAGATGATCGGCGACGCTGACCGGCTCGCCGCGCTGGCGCACCAGATCGACGCCAAGGACAAGGTGCTCGGCACCGCGATGATGATCGGCGACCTGCAGACCACCCAGGGCCGCTACCTGAGCGAGCTGGTCATCAAGGGCGCTCGGGCCATCAAGGACAAGGCGATCATGATGGACGAGCGCAAGGAAACAGGCTGGCGCGGCGCGATCGCCAACGAGATCGGCGACGCGTTCCCCAACCAGGAGGTACGCGAGAAGATGGTCGAGGCCGCCTACTACGTCCAGGCTGGGTTCGCTGCCGAAGGCGGCGGCGCCGACATCAGCCGCGCGGTGCGCATGGTGGCCGGCCGCATCGTCGAGCACAACGGCAGCAAGATCCCGCTCCCCCGCGGCATGGAAGAAGGCACCTTCGAAAAGCGCCTTGCGTCAATCAAACCGGCCGACCTGGCCGCCCAGGCGCCTGGCGGCAGCGTCTTCATTGGTAAAACCGCCGTCCCAATCGAGCAGTTCGTCAATTCCCTCCCCGACGCCGCCTTGGTGCACGCTGGTCAGGGCCGCTACAACATCCGTGCCGGCATGGGTCTGGTGACCAACGCCCAGGGCAAGCGCATCACGATCGAGGTACGCAATGGCAATTGATGACTTGTTCCAGGCCGGTACCGACAAGGTGCTCGATGACCGCGTCGCGCGGCCGCTACCGGCGCGCCCAGAGCAGCGCTCGTTCGGCGCGAGTGTATGGGGTTTCATGTCGGCTGCACCCAAGGGCGTCGGCGCAGGCGCGAACGAATCGGCCGGCTTCTTTTCCGACATCCTGGGCGTCTACGGTGAGATGCAGGCTGGCTATGCTCGCCAGCTCGATCCAACCCTTATGCTCGACTCCAAGGCCGCCGACAAGGCACGGGCCGAAGGCGCCGGCGCCAGGTCGCGCATCGCCAGCGGCGAAGCGTTCAGCACCGAGGCCGGCACCAGCTTCCGCGCCACCGCGCGCAGCTTCGCGCCGGACCCGCAAAGCGCTGGCCAGGCCGAGCAACTGCTGTTCAGCCTCGGCCGCTTCGCGACTAAGGCGGTCGGCTATTCGCTGACCGCGGGCCCGATACCTGGTGCGGTGATGACGGGCGCCGACGAAGGCATGACCGAGGCCGACCGCCTCAAGGCCGAGGGCGTGGACATCGACACCCGCACGAAGGTGGGCGCGATCGCCGGTGTCGTCGCCGGCGCATCGGTCGCGCTTCCCGTCGCTGGCCGGACGCTGGCCCAGAC